>NZ_CANLBV010000014.1 GCF_947488985.1 uncultured Vibrio sp. | reverse complement strand
TCGCAGGCTCTTTGGCATCTCGAATTAATGATAACTTTCAAGTTCTCAAGCCTGCATCTTCAAGTTGAACGAGTATAATGACTACGTTAAATTGCTACCCAAAGCATGCTTGAATGAATTTGAAATAGCTTTTAAAAATTATAGTGGCTTGAGGAAATTTCAACCGTTTTTAAACTGGACAGCATCTAATCCTACAAGATCACTGTCATGGTACGACGCGTATAATAAGACTAAGCATGACCGTGGTACTTCATTCAATGCGGCTACACTTGAGAATGTAATGGATGCTATTGCTGCGAACGTAGCTATGTTTTGTGCTAAATACGGTCCATTTAGCTTATTTAATGACAACAACACACTTTCTTCTTTAATTAATCAGCATTTTAGTATTAACCTGATTAATAGCGATTTTTCAACGTATTACATACCTAAGATTACATTGCCTGCTGGAACTAGGGGCGACCTTTTTATATATGACTGTTATAGAGAAGGTCATCATAGCGGCTGGAATGTACAGCCTCTTGTACTTTAAAACAACTAACAAACGACTATAGTTTTAAGATACTTTTTCTAATCCAAATTTGGTACGTCATAATCCATACTCTAACGTGTTTTTGTCCAAAAATGTCACAATCTGAATTATAATATTTGGCATTTTCTAGCTCGAAAATGCCCCGAAATGTGCTAGCGGCAGTTAAGAAATCATTTACCTAAATTTTAGAGTTAAACACTGCCTTAAGTGAGTATGCTCTATTCAACCTAGAGGTATTTCATACCAAATTCGTCAAGTTTTTCAGATCGCTCCTTGAAACGGAAATTAGCTTAAAAAACATCAAGGAACCAACATTAAGCTTCATTGCTGGATTCACGAAGCTATCAAGATCACTTTTTGACAAGAGATGAACAACCGAATAAATCCGGATGTTTTTGGCGCTTAAGTCTTTGATTTTACTTGTCAGGTAAAAGCACATAGTATCATCTCAATCAACAGATCGTACAATTGGCATATTGAAAGCTCATAGTTAAATTATTGATAAATAAAGATTTTATTTCTTTTCTGATGTGTAGGAGAGAGGTTTACAGTGAGGTCTACATACTGTGAGATGGTTTGAGTCTATCTTATCGATATGACCTTGCCTCGTTTTAACCTGGTAAGCTCCTCGTGAAGGCCCGCACTTTCAAACTCCAGCCCATCAACCCGGGCTTATTATTGCCACTTTCCGTTATGAAGCCATCACGCATACTGGGTCACGTAACGTGCGTGATGTACTCACTTTTGTCCCAAGGCGTGTTAAGAGCATTAGAAACCATCAATAGATTAATTTGTGTGTAAGCCTACTACACCAATTTTTTAAGTCCCAGATACGACAAAGTCACAGGCAATGCCTATGACTTTGTAAACAGCTACAGAATGTTTGTCATTCAAGTCGAAGAGGGAACGCATTCTGTGTGCAGTGTCGGGTGTTTTATCACCAAAGTATATGGGAGGGAAAGCACCTAGACTGATCGTATGTCCTCGGTGGTCTGCTTTGCAATTAAGCCAAGTTCAATTCGTTACAAATACTTCTGGCCAGACAGTAAATAGCAAATCCAAGAAAAAGCAGGGATATCCGAGGCTCTCAACGTTAGTTTAAAGCTAAGAACCGTATGTGGCAAGCTTACTTCTTCCCCATTCAGCGTTACAAATCCATCACGCACAGTGTGTGACGCAGCTTGCGTGATGAACTCGTTTTGCCCCTTTTCAAGCTTGCGCAACAAAACATTGATAACCCCTATTCAAAAATAGCCTGACTTTTACTAATGGCAGATAGCGCAGCTTCGATGCACGAAGCCTCCCGGAAGTGGTCCAATTTGGTTGCGCCAGATCAATCACTCAAATTCATGTCCGAAAATTGGGGGCCACTTCTGATCGGCATTACACTCAATGAGTGCCTTTTCTATCTATTCCGAATCTTGAGATTTATCCTCAAGTTGTTTCTGTTTTGAGCGATGCTGAAGCTGCTTAAGGGCATCATTTACCAGCAAGACTTGTTCAACCATATCAACTTCATCACTTTCTGTTCTAAAGTTAATGTCACCACCCTTATTTACAAAGTTATCTAGTTCCTTGACTGAGCGTTTCAGGCTTTCTTTAACTTCTCCATCTCTATTTTGACCATCTTGCTGAAGCTTCTCTAACAGTTTGTCTGCTACTTGTTCAGCCATTTCTTCATGATTCTTCTCTGCTTCAGCTTTTATATGCTCCACTGTCTGTTTATGTAAGTCTGGATTAGACCCTTTCATAAAATCCACAGCTTTGATTGCGCCATACATTTCAGCGACATTAAAAACGGTTTCAGCAAGAAGATTGAATGTCTCACTAAATAGCTTAACAGCCTCAAAATCCAAAAGCAGGTCAAAAATAATCGAACCTTTCGAGGCTCCAACTACTTCAAAGGTTTCTGGTGCTTGGCCTAACGCCATTGAGTAACCACGAGCGATTGTGTTCCACTTTGTGGTCCAGTCACTTAAGTTTACTACGTTAGATATCAAGGCATCATTGTGAAAACGAACTCGAGTCAATACTTTTCCGTGATGATCCGTTCCCTCAACATCGGGTGCAGCGTCAAAAATTATGTCAAATGCATTTAGGAAGTGAACAAATTGAATGTTTATAGGTTTTAAAGTTTGTAATGAATCACTAATGCGAGCAGCAATTTCTTGAACATCACCTAGCTCGCTTACTTTATGTAGACTAGGAATTGCTGAACTCAAAACAATATAATTTAGCCCTAGTTTTTCCAATACTTCAATATCATCAAAACTTAACGCTTCTAAATCAATCTCAGAAAGCACCGCGATATGTGTATCTAAATATTTACGTATGCTCTGTAGCTTAATGTTAGATGGATTATTACTAGATAGCATTTTAGTAATATTCGTCTTGGTTTTGTTTAACGATTCCTCCACATTGTGATCAGTAATATTATCTCGATACCACCTAGCCAGCTGGTACATTTCTTTTATTTCCATTCTTATCTCTTATAAATTAGCGTTACGCATCACGTTACCTAAGCAAGATATAAGGACACCCTCTCCATTATTCAATGTTAGAGAGCCGAAAATTTTAATAAAAATGGTACGTTTACAACACAGGGGTGGAGTACGCTTGGTTGCAACTAAGCTCTACGAGTGGGGCTACATAAGTTAAGCATCTTTCCATGCATGTATGTTATTCATAAATTGCTAATTTAGCAAAGTCGCTGACAAACTTTTGTCCAGTTGTGAGTTACGATACCAATAGCATGCTTTCACGTTTTTGAGGACAATCTGGCGCGGATCTCATCGTAGAGCTGGAACTAATGACGGTCTCGAAATGACTCTGAATACATTAGCGCAAACCAACTCCGTTATCGGGTATATCACTTGCAAAACGGGGCGTACCATACATTCTGTCCAGACCCGTGCTAGAGAGGCATTGCCTAGATTGTGATCACCAAGCGATTCCGTCGCAACTTTCTGATCAATTTTTATTGTCACATATTCTGCTTTTGGTCGCAGTCCTAACAAAGAAATGATCAAACTTTAGAAGTTGGCATCTTCATGGAGTAGCTATAAACGTAAATTTTTGATCAGGCTTTATTGCCCGCCGATAGTCGTAGACTCGAGGTCATTCAGTATTTGAAGCGCCACTTGAGGGCCAGCGTGGCAAATTGTTTCGTCACTGTTAAAATCGTCACATACACTAGGGCGATCTGGTGATCCAAATATCTTACAAAGATTTTTGTCATTGAGTTGTATGCAACGGACGCCGGCAGGTTTTCCATTTGGCATGCCTGGTATTGGGGTGCTAATAGATGGAGCGATACAGCAGGCACCACAGCCACGATCGAGTTTTTCAGAGATACAAGGAGTCCATTCAGAGATTTCGATATTATATTCAGTCACCTAGTAGCACCTTTTTTAGACTCAACGGGTAGTTCCCCGCGTGGAACGCTCGCATTGTATTACATTGGGGCTACCAATGCCATTTCCCTCCAACTTAGCTACGTATTGCTGTAGGTGATATATCTGATATAGCAGCTCTAACCGTTCACCTTCCAGTTTCTTAAGTTGTTGCTTTAAATGATTTTTTTCATTTCGGTACTTGTCTTTCAAGGCTTGTTCTTTTGCTAGGTGGGCCTTTAACTCCTTGTTCACCGGTGTTTGATTAGGTTCAGACGCGAGCTTAGCTTTATTAATCTTTTCCTTTACCTCTTGATATCTGGGGTGTTTATAATTCAAAGCTCCGTTTGCAAGCCCAGCCTTTTTTTCTACAGCGTGTTGGCTGATTTTCATTCCTTCGGAAATGAGCTCTAATAGCGCCTTCTCACTATCTTCAGCATTCTTTAATACGCTGTTCATAGAATTACTCCATAGTACTCGAGTGCTTGCTTATAAGTTTCCATTTCCAAACGTAAAAACTCTTGGCTTGCCAAGGGTTGATTGTCCTCAACAGACTGCTGGTATAGCGAACGGAACCTATTGTATCTGTTAATCCAAATGGGTATGGAATCCTTGTCAGCAACTAAGTTTTCACAATCTGGTCGGCAGTTAGATGATTGAACGACTGGTTTAAAGTCACATTCGGCTCCATTCATGCAGTACATACCATTACCTAATGACATGACTTTAGACTTATTTCTTCTTGCAAGAGACTTTGCATGTGCAAATGATTGATAAGTTTTGAATTTTTTGTCTAGTTCCTTCTGACTTTCCAGAGTTTTACCACCTTTACCAAAAAGGTTGCTGCCATTCTGAAATTTCATGGCCATATAGGCAGAGACTTCGAGATCTGCTTTCTCCAACTCTTTCGCGAATTCTTCAGCAATGGCCAATTTGTAATTACTCATATTAAGATAGCCTTCTGTGTACCACTCAGTTACGGTTTTAGCTATATGCTTTAATTGTGAGGAAAGTTGATTCATAGTAACTAATTCTAAACGGCGAACATGTACCGCGATACTTCGTCTAAATTGGTGATGCTCTATTGGCCATTTAGCTCCAACGAAAATATGGCATTCGACTCTTTCTTTAAGCGATATATTTGGGTTTAACTGCCAAAATTCATCTATATCTTTTTTAGTTATATAAATATCATTTGATTCTGCCCAATTTAGTTGTCTATCTGATGTACGTTGACTTTTCATAAGGGAGTAGAAGCCAGAAGAATGAAATACTCTAGCATTGGTCTTAATGTAATGTGAATCTAGTTCATTGGTGGGCAGTCTAAAGATTGAAGAAGCTAAAGGTTTAACTTTGTTGATAATAGTTTTCACATAGGGAGCTGCAGCCCATACTTCTTGTATTCCACCCTCATCCGCCCCCTTAAATAAAGCTGATTTAATGCCAATGTACTCTTTGTTCTCAACTAGACAATTAAACTTTAAAACGACAGCTTCACTTTTTCTTAGCCCAGTCATTGCCTGGATAGCTTCACACGCAATTAATGCCACTCTGTTATAGAATGTATATATGTCTTCCATGTCAACTATATATTGTGGAAATCTGCGGTTGTATGAAGACAATGGTACTTTTTGGATTTTACCATTGATAACTTTTTCGTATGTGTATGACTTGTTTTTATAAGCGTTTACATCTTCGTCAGTACGTTTGGTGATTAGGTGGTGAGTGTTACATTTAGTATCTAGGCTTATCTCTTTAAGCTTTTCTTGACAGTATTCATCTAAATAAAATAGCCAGTTGTTGTTATGGTGTTTAAGTTTTTTTGATTTCAAATATTTTCTGTATTTATATGGTAGGTTAGATATGTATTCCCAGTTGCTTTGTTTTACTTGCAGGTTGTCAAAGTAATTGATGTACGATCGCCAGTAGGTTAGCAATATGTCTATTGGCATACAATAAGTCTGATTGCTTTTTCTTTTAGGGGAGTAATTTGTGAAGTTTGTTTCGAGGACGAATCCATAGCTTGCAAAAAAGGTATGTTGCATATCACATAGTTTGGCAAGGGATTTGAAGTAATTATCTATCGTTCCAGAGCCCCTCCCTTTGTTGAATCTCGCTATGAAATTATTTCTAATTGGCTCTCTATCTAACCAATATATAGATCTTACACTCAAGGACTGCAATGATTTGCTTATAAGGATAAGGTTTTCTATTATCCGTATAATAGATGATATTTTTGCTTTTTTTGATTGGAACCAGAAAAGAAATAAGCCGATAATCTTCAATTCAATTTTTAGAGTTTCTGTTAATCCCGAAAAATTTGCCTTTCGATAACTTTCTCCCTCATCGATATAATCTTTGTTTGTCCATATGTCATTAGAAAATATAATGGGCTCTTTGTTTTTTGGGGCTGGAATTATAACTATATTGGATAAGGAATCATAATCTTTACCATCAAATGCAGACAAAATCACTTTTATAGAAGGGAGGTGTTTTTTGATAATACTGTTATCTATGCTTTGATCGACATAATTGACAGGTTCAATTTCTTTTATAGATGTATTTTCGATTAAATTTTCCATATCTCAGCAACGCCTTTATCTTGTAAGAATTTTCTCGCTTTAGCTACTATTTTAGCATCAACAAATGCAAGCATAAGTTCAATTTTTGATGTTAAATAGCGGTAATTTTCATTTGCATTGATGGATCCTATATAAATAGGTTTGCTATAATCAATCATGTGCTGAAAACTCAATAGGTGATAAATCGCATTTTCATCTTCTATCACTGCGCATTTTGAACAATTTATGCAATTTGATAAATTTGCACAGAGTTTAGGGTTGCGTTTATACTTCGATTGCTGGCGTTTGAATTTATTCGACTCAGATGAATTACCGGAAACATCAGTGCAAACTATTCCATTTAATTGATAATCAGATTGTCCATTTGAAACTATCGTTATATCATATTGCTCGGCTATTTCTCTTCTTTCTTTAAAATTCCTTTCATTAATAGCAGATTCAGTAAGGTTTTTGAGAGCCGCTCCCATAGCTTTTCTTGCTTCAATTTTGTTTCCTTGCGCATAATTTTTTCGGTAAGTACCCCAACTATGCTGTGCCTTATCAAGTATAGTAAATGGGTTTTTAACTTCACTATCTGTTATCTGCTCTACAGTTTTTCTCAACCTTCTACTCGAAATTTTGGGGAATTTTAAGTTGTTTTTTATAACATGCTTTATAATGGGGTGCTTTTCAAATGCATTTAAAGCAGGCGAAAGTCTTCTCACTTCATTATCACGTTGGTTTATCATGAATAATAGAGCACTGTGGTTAAAAATATAGTCTAGTCTTTTTAAGTACTCAACTAGCTGCAGGCGGACTTTTATGAAACGCTTGTAAAATTCTATACCTGTCCTTTCTCCTTCAATACCGGACTTACCAATGTTTAATCTGATAAACTTATGAGCTCTTCCTTTATATATTAATTCAGACTCAACTCCATTTTCATTCAAGTTGAAATCATTAATATTGCTTTGTTTTAACTGTTGCTCGTTACTCCACGTAAAAAAACAAAAGAGAACAAAAGCACTATGCATAAACCAGTATACTGGGTTTTTTACAATATAATCGAATGTAATTTTGGGGTTGGCTAGGTTTACTTCTTTAATTGACGTGACATTGCTTATAGAGAAGTCTCTAAAGCCTTGTTCTGTGCGAAGCAAATGTTCATGAATAACATCAGCGTTTGTCTCGAATATTATAAAGCAAACCTGTATTATCTTAGAAAGCTCTTCGCTATTATAGGTGTCATCGCTTTCTCTGTATGTTTTATCTGAAAACGTATGTTTATAGTTGGAGTAAATGTCACCAGAGTAAACTAGGAAAGAGTTTATAACAGAGAGGTGACTTCCAGCTTGTTCTCTAGATATTTCTCTTTTATAAACTCTTGATTGGAGGAAAATGCAATAATCTGGAAGCTTAGCGGAGTCTCTTAATGAATTTTCTTGGTCTATTTGGAAGTCAAGAAACTCTTTTAGGATGTTGAAGATTGTCCTTCTTCCAGGGGATTTATAAGTGATAATAAAGCCAGAAATAATTTTCGCTTCTCTATGTAACTTTCTAGAGTAGTATTTGCTGTGTTTATCAAAGGTAGCTTTATTGACTCCACTTATAGTGCTCCTTATGGTTCCTCTTGTACCTAAGTAACCATCGAGGGCTAACAAGTTTAGGTCAATAACGTACCTTCCATCACTCACTTTAGAAGTGTTTATTATCAGGTCAGCATCGTACTTGCTTGTGGTCATGCTACCTCCTTAAATACCTCAAAAATGTACTTGTCCATTATTTCAGCAACATCATTTGCAGTCTTTCTTTTATTTACAAATCTAATGTACTTTAAAGTGGTTTCAACATTCTGATGCCCCATATACAAACGAGTAGTTTCGATACATGTGTCAATATTTTTTGGAGATGAATGCAATGCGACCTCTAACAAATTCGTCGCGAATGTAGCTCTTAAGTCATGAGGACTGTGTCGAAATTCTTGGTTGTATATTTCTTTGTAGAGTCTTTTAAATCTTGACCAAGAGCTATAAAATGCACTTTTTGAGTAATGACTAGACCTTTTATTTACGAATAAAGGTATGTGTTTTGATTCAAGCTTTCTTCTTTCCACATAGTTTTTTCTAATGATGGTATGGTTTAAAGAAAACTCATGATCAAGAATTTCATGAGCAAGTCTAACCGTTATGAATAATTCTCTATCGGCACCAAATTTGGTATTCACACCATGGCTTGGTCCTATAGTAATACCTTTGATTAGTTTACTGTCATCATTTGGGAATAGCTCTTCTTTGATTAATCTACAAGGAAATGATAGTGCTTCTGACAATCTCAATCCACAAAAAATCATTAGTTTAAATACTAGTTGAAAGTTTTTATTTTGACCCTTCAAAAGGTTTAGAGCTTTTAATTGTATTTCGTGGTTAAGTGGGTTCAGGTTACCATCGACCGAGCGGGTGACCCTTATGGCAAGGTCGGAGGATTGAAGCTTTCTGTAGCCATTGATAGTACTTATTTTATAGCGATAGAAATGCGATTTATCTAAAACACAATCGTCATATAGGCTTTCATAAAACTCTTTAATTACCAGAATATAACTATTTGCAGTACTCGTTTTTAAACTGTTATCTTCAGTTATTCGTTCTATTAAGTGTTGTCTGAACCCATATGTAGGGCTTTTATACTTCACTTTTGGTACTGAGAATGGATCAATTTTTCTATCAACTAGCCATCTAACCCATGTTTTAAAGGCTTTTGCCATTGATGATAGGTCTTTGTGACCAGCTGATGCTTTGTGTAAAAGAAAAAGGTTAATTCTATCGCGCAGGACAGGGTGAAAGTCACCAGTAAGGATTGGTATTTGGATGGTTTTATAGTCACCGTTGAAAGAGAGGCTGTCTAACTCAGACTTTAAAGCTGAAGCCTCACCAAGCCTAACGGGCACATCATAGAGAATGTCAATCTTCACAAGCTCCCCCTCTTTTCTAAACCTTATAAAAAGGGTAGTACTTCTAATAGAATTTAACTAGGGTAGCTCCACAACCTAGGCGACATTCCATCAAATTAAACTCACTCAATAATAGGGTGCGCGATAGTAGCAAAAAATGATGGGGGTGGCAGCTATTGATTGAATCAAACAATGAACAATTATTATCCTTGAACTTTTTATGGGCTAGCGGTATAACACGCACCCCAGTAAAAGAGTAAGAAGTAATCCTATGACGAATCCATTTTGGCAAGAAAAAACACTAGAACAGATGACAGAGCAAGAGTGGGAATCACTGTGCGATGGCTGTGGTAAGTGTTGCCTGCATAAACTTATGGATGAAGATAGCGATGAAGTTTACTACACCAATGTGGCGTGTAGCTGGTTAAACGACAAAACATGTTCGTGTAAAGACTACCTAAACCGCTTCACTTCCGGTGAAGAGTGTTTGAAGCTGACTCGTGACAAGATCCACGAGTTCCATTGGCTACCAGACACTTGTGCTTACCGTCTTCTATCAGAATCTAAGCCGATTCCTGAGTGGCATCCGTTGATCACAGGTTCTAAATCAGAGATGCATGCTGCCGGTGAAAGCGTTCGCAATAAAGTGGTCTACGAAATTGATGTTGTCGATTGGGAAGATCACATTCAAAACTTACCTGATAGACTAAAACCTCATAATTAACTTTTAAAGTTGAGAATGCTGTATATACTGGTTGTATGTACAGCATGAGGTTTAGTATGTCAGATAACGATGAAAATCAGAAAAAGGTCATACGAAAAGAGGTAGAGATTTCATCTATCCCTAACTTCGTTTACGAGAAACCATTGGTATCCATTGATGAGAATGGCGAACCTCAGGTTACCTACCGTGCCAATGGTAATACGTTCCTAATCAAGAAACTTCCCTTACTCTATATCGCTGGGTATGACGATAAAGACAACCTAATCAGCTACCAGCCATTAGACATGGTCAATGAATTCTTATTGTCGAAAGCAATCGATGATGGCGTGCTTGAGCTTGGTACAGATGCACAGGGGCTTGCCCATTACTTTAGCTTCATACTGGACAAACAGGCAGAGTGGGATGCTGAATACGATGAAGGGGACTTTGACCCTCTCTATGATGACCCCCGTCCAGAATGGAGTATCTTTCCTCGCAACAAACAAGAACGGGTAACATACCAATATCGAGATGGAATAAAGCAGCTCGCTATTAATGGCGTATTGGCTAAAACAACGGCTAGGCAATATATGAGTAGTGTTGTTGGTTTCTACAAACACTGTCTTCGCCAAGGTATCCGCTTTAATAACCCTCCCTTCCAGTTTGAGACAGTGAATATCCATTTCGCAGCATCTGCATCCAGTATGAAAGCTTACCAACGTAAGCAGGTACATACGACGGATATGCGGATTAAGTTTTCTAAGTCATCACGCAGTGGCGGCACAAACCTCAGCAACTTGCGCCGTGATCTAAAGCCGTTTACTAATAATGAATGGAACATCCTGCAAAACATATTAATGAAGTCCCGTAGAGTAGTTCGTCATGGTGACAATAATAAACTGCATTCACTGCCTATTGAGTTTTGCCTACACCCAATGATTTGCCGCAATACAGGGTTACGCCGTGAGGAAGCAGCGAGCCTTCATTTAGGGCAGATAGTTAATCCTGAGACCATGATTCAGGATGGCAAAGAGGTGTTTAAAAAGCCTGTTATGGACTTGGGTGTCGGTGATAAGTATCAGTCACTCACAAAGACGGCTGAGGGCTTCGTAGAAAACAATAAAAGCCGCGAAACCATTATCCCCGCCACATTGATGAAGATGCTTTACGATTACTCGCTGTCTGATAGGTATCAAAAGCGCCTTGAGAAATTCAAAGCATGGTGCAAGGAGCAGGCTGAGGCAGGTAATACGCATTTCTTTGAGGGTGATGATGCAATCAACCCTGAACTGGAATACCTGTTTATTACCCAGTCCGGGAAACCGATGTTTAAGCGGTTACAAGACTTTACTGGGCGCTGGGTTGAAATACGTAACACAGCAAACCTAACCCAAGGTCTTGACCAGCCTATTGTCGGCTCTATACATAATCTGCGTTCAACATTTGCCGTGAATATATTCCGCCACCTTTTAAATAAAAAGGATGAGCATGGCAACCCGTCAATCACACCCGATGAGGCATTGGATAGGGTGTCAGCGTTGCTAGGACATGAAGATAGAGGGACGACGATGGAGTATCTGAAAATAGCACAGGATATGCCCTCCGCCGATGAAATCTATGAGGACGTGCTGGACTATATTGGCGCTTTTGATGACTTGGAGGCGGCAGTATGATGCAAGGGCGTAAGCGTACCAAAATTACGATAGAGAAGAGCAGCGCACCTATTATTCCACTTCGTTTTGAAGATATGGTTTTAGATAGTGGCAATGGAAAGAAAGCCTACACCCGCCGCCTACGCTACCGTAACGTGCCGACAGTAAAGCAAATAAAATCAGGAAGTGGCGTGCTAGCGAATCGGGATGATATCGTCAGGGACATTCACCAACGGCTAAACCCCCTACCTGAAAATGTATCAAAGAGCAATTATTTTTCTGGGCTTGTTAACTACTTCCAATATCTTGACGGCATTGGTTATCACGGTGACCTTTTTACTAATGCCGTCATGATTGATTGCTTAAAGCACTTCAATAAATTACGCGAAAAAGGTGTGCAGGTATCTAAAGCCTCTGGGGTTAAAAAAAGCTTATCTTTCTTATTAAGGCAGTGGAACAGAGAAGCTGACCTTAAGGTACTGCCAGAAGTTGGAGCACGCCCTTTGGCTGCAAATAAAGCGTTTCATGTGGAAACAGAGCTGAAGCAGTTATCCAAAATATTGGTTAAAGGCGCACTGGCCTTTCAGGAAGCGATTGAGAACAATGAGTTGCTAGATATTCATCCGTTCTTTGATGAAGAGCGGTTTGATGAACAAGCAAAGCGTAATGGCTGGACATTAAGGCAAGGTGCAGACAAGAAAAAGGGCTTCAAGAAGTGCATGAAACCCATGCCTGCAAACCTAAAGGACGCCTCGCTTCCATTTGAACGACTTAATCGGCAGGTATTTTATAACCATGCATCACGCAATTGGTTTTTCGTGTTCTCAATGCTGACAGGCATGAATAGATCGGTGCTCGCTAATGTACAGCATAAGGACGTTTCATTTAAAAGCATTGGCAGTGGGCGGTTTGTTTTTGACGGAGAAAAGTTCAGGGCGGGTTATAAGAGTTTGGATAATAGCGCTGGCTTTAGCCAGCGAACCAAGGAGCTGGTTACTCGATGGCTTAAAACGTCTAAAGTGATGTACCAATCACTGGGTATCCCGCTGTCAAATGAACTGCCGCTTTGCCCTTTCTTCAATAGCAATGGTGAGGTTTGGACATTCAATAACCATGGTTCAAATATTGGCTACATCAATACTCAGCTTGAGAAGATAACTGGCTTAACGGTTAATACAAGCCGATTCAGGGCGACAAAATCTGATGTACTGATGCGAGTCACTGAAGATGTCTTCCTTGTGTCACAAGGGCTGAATAATGAAATAAATGTTGTCGCCCAACGCTACTCTAGTGGTGTTCAGGCAGACCATGATAACAACCTTAATGCCACGATGGACGCACAATACGCTGTTGCCAAGGGCGAGGAGATTGGTAAAGCCATCGAGGACGCAAAGGCGATGCGCAGCGATATTTTGTCAGATTATGATTATAAGAATTTGCGCAGCCGTAAAAGCAAAGAGCAGCCATTAATGACAACGCCCAGTGGCATCAAATGCGCAGGGGCAACACCAGAGAAGCTTATTGCGGAAACAAGGCGCATGAATCAGTTGGGCATCGATTTTTCGAAAGATACGGGGCGTTGCACGGATTTTCTTGCTTGCTTTGATTGCGACAGTCATAAATTGGTGGCGTCAGAAAATGATATCTGGTTGATGCTGTCATTTTTAGAGCAAATTGAAGACCTCAAAGAGATGGTGGCAAGTAATTCCGCACCGAAGGATGAGTATTTTGTGGTGGAGGGGATGTTGAAAAAAGTCCTTCTCAGGCTGAAACAGAAAGCACCTAAAAACTACGCTCTAGCAAAACAAAAAGTGGATGACGGTGAGTACCACCCGCTTTATCAAGACCGAGCTAGCGCAAGCCAATTTTTTAAGGGGTAATTTTATGTCTGAAAAACTTATACAGCTTCGCCAAGAACTTGTTGAAAATCCGTATGTGACGTTTGACTCTGACGGGAAAGGTGTTTCTCGTGTCTTTGATGCAAAGTGGGATTTCCACGCCCTGAACCAGAATGTGAAAACATTGCCTTTTAGGCATGTTGATGAGAAGTATCGCCACGATATTCAGTCTTACCTCTATGCGCTGATGCAATGGCAAAAGGAAAAATCAAACTCTAACTCCCATGTGGCTGTTAGCATGCTGAAAGCGAATAGGGATAAATTAAACACCATCGCAACACGCTGGGGAAAAAGTGATTTCAGCTTGCTTTCGAGCGAGCGAGAGTGGAAAAAGTGTACAAAAGCATTACATGGGGTTGGCGGCGTAGGTGTATGCCAACACATTGCGTCTACGATCAATGCATTGAATAAAGCGGGTCTTGTAACGCGTTATGTCCATAAACGGGAGTATACCAAGTGGGTTAACCCTGATGCTGGTGAAGGTCAGGCAATTGCGTTTCCTGAAGCGATTCATGTCAGTATATTAAAGACCGTTGTTGAGTTTGTTGAAACCTATCACCCCTATCGCCACCAAATTTCAGCGGCGATGGAAAAGCTTTACACCTATCAGGATAAAATGCTCAACGCTGAGCTTAAAGCGCTCGATGTGAGTGCCCTTAACGAGAGGCAAATGCGTGCACTCCGAATGAGGATGTCCTACAAAACAAGGAAGTGGCCTGAACGAAAAGTCATTCCTAACTTCTCATTTCACAGACGTGGAAATTGGTTAGGAACAATGCTCAGGATGTGCTTTATCTGTGTCGGTTTATTCTCCGCTGCCCGAAAAGAAGAGCTACTCTCTATGAACAAAGAGAGCTATGACGATTCACTGGCTGCTGTACCCAAGGTCTCAGGGTTTTCCACAAAAGGCAATAAAGGCGAAAAGATTTATACAACGTGGAATACAGCTCCTATCGCAAAGTTGGCGCTGGAGCTCGCTTTTGACGCAACGGAAGCTGCGAGGAAATATAGTTTGGAAAGACTGGATGACGGCTATCAAAATGGTCAACTAGCCCTAGACCAATACAACGCAAAGAAACAAGACCTTGAGAGTGCCTTTATTTCTTCAGATATCCCTTATGACAGTGAGGTGCTCATAAATAAAACATCGTTAAAGTACAAGGTTGATGGTGCTGATGATGCATTGAACATGAAAGAGTTCAACATTACTGCGACCACCGAAGACGTTGACGAATTCGACCTGTTAAATCCAGAGCGAGCAGGAAGTTTAAAGGTTGGAGACGGTTTACCTAAGCTTAGCTCTCATGATTTACGGCGGAGTTTTGTGGTCTTTATGGTGAAAAACCGACTGGGCAACGCACTCACCGTAAAATACCAGCTTAAACACCGCAATATTAATATGTCCAATTGGTATGCGAACTATTCCGAACTGGCGCGTACCAACCAGTTGCTAATGGATGCTCAGTTAATGAATGAATTTGAGGAGGCCATTGAAAGTTCTGCGGTGGACGCATGGGATGAGATTTACAATGTATCCGACACCTTGAGTGGCGCTGAAGGCGAGCGCATAGCCCAGAATAAAGCCGAGCGGCTAGCACAGGGCGAAGAAATAGTGATGTCCCGAAGTGAATTGCTCGCTTTGGTAAGGTCTGGTGACAAATCCATTGTGTTGCTTCCTACAGGGGGGTACTGCACCAACCGTAATTGTGAACGCCTTTGCTCCCTGATAGATATTGTTGAAGCTCCCTGCAAGCATAAGATAATCACTGACAAAGCGGCTAAAAGACTATCGAGGGAGCGGGATAACCTCATTGCTTCATTCAGGTCGATAAATGACATGTGCGATTATGCCAATGAATTAATTCTGGATGCCAGAAAGAAGAAAATTCAATCTATTGAACCAACATTGGTCAAACACCGCATTCCTTTTGATAGCTTCAATGATGATATTAAGGCGGTATGGTCATGAAAGTAGAATATAAGGCAACTTGCAAGGCCGAGGGATTACTGGTCAATGCATTTCAGCGCTTACTAGATGGTAGGCCGCTTCATATTAAGGCTACGGGCAAGCTCACGTTAAACCGAATCAATAATGAAGCGCAGCTAGGTAATAGCTACGTCCATAAGTTCAAAAATTTTGTGGCCTACGCCAAACCTGTTATCGACGAATACAATCTCAACCGCGATAAGGCGATGACAACAGGTTTAGATATTGAGCTAGATACCCCTTTGTCTGAGCTTGATAGGCTAAAACATCAGTTAAAGAAAGCCAATGAGCTTAAGGATAAATACAGGGTGCAACGAAACAATGCAGTTGAGGCCCGGAAGCAGTTAGAGGTTGAAAATGCCAGGCTCCGTTTCAGGGTGTTTGACCTACAACAAGAGCTTTTAGATGAAAACTCAGTTGTGACACCGATAAAGTAACACTTTCCCACGCTCAAAGTGTAATGGGGTAAAGGGACGTAACACGTTTCTGCCCCTTTTCGTGCTAGCGACACTGAGCCCCTCAACTATAGCGATGCGCTTTGCCTTACCTTTCCCTATACCTTACGAGGCTGAATGGAATCTAGGGCGCTGACTAATTTATTGGCGGCAATATACATCATACTGCGACACATGTTTGACTTAATCGGTTGATAAATTACTGAAATGTAGGGATTATGTTGATGTAGGTTTGTTGTTGGTGGTGGGATAGGTGGCGGTGCTGTAGGGAATTATGTGGCACGTTGCCGTATAACAAGCGTTAAACTTATTTAGAGGTAGTATGGATATTATTGATTGGATTCCACCTCTTGTTACATCAGGGGGACTTGGAGTTGTAGCCTTTCTTAGCAAAAACTTAATTGTCACTCGGCTTACTAGTTCAGTTAAGCATGAATACGATGTGAAGCTTGAGGCGATTAAAGCTAATCATAAAGAATCGGAGCAACGTTTTCAGGCTGAGTTACAAAAACGAGACCTTCAAGTCGCAGCTATCCGTGACTCCGCTTTATCTGGTTTATCCCATCAGAAATCGTTGTTGTTTGAAAAACAGTTGGATGCAGTCGATAACTTATGGAAGTCTTTTGTCGCACTATCTCCCGCAAAAGTAGTTTCGACATTGATGTCACGGATTAACATTGATGAAGTTTCCAAAACGATAGCTAGGGATACAAATCTTCAAGAATCTTTCAAGATGATTGGACAAAATGTGGACCTACAAACCCTTGGAGGGGTAAATTCTACATCCCTCAGACCTTTTGTATCTGAGCCAATATGGGCGTATTTTTCCGCATACCAGTCTATAGTTTTGCATTACGTTGTTCTCGCAAAGATGTTTGAGCTTGGGTTGGACAAGAAAATGACTAAGTCTGAAGAGCTCGTAAAACTAGTTTCAAAAGTTTTGCCTCACCAAAAAGAATTTATCGAAAAATATGAAATTACGGGTGCATTCTATTTATTAGAAGAAATCGAGCAGTTGTTACTCTCAGAAATTCAAAACTTTCTGTCAGGTAAAGGCATTAGTGAAGAGCGCTTAAAAGAAGCTACTGAAATCATTAAGTATTCAGAGCAGTTAAAAGTTACAGATGAGACTAAATGAGTTTAATAAAATGTTAAAGAGTGATTCGCAACGTGTGGCATTTTTACTATGCGTTGGTTTTAGTGTTTAAGGCGGTATGCGGTGGCTTTTGTATTGCGTTGCTCACATATATGGTCTCCCCCAGTTTTGCAAGCCAGCAGTATGATTAAAAGCGCAGGTTAACTTCCATATATACGGCCTGTTTAACGGCTATTGCCTTGGCCAAGATGAGGAAGTCGAACACGAAGTCCTAATCACCTTATCGACTTTATAAGACAGTGTGAGCATAAGGTTTTCAACGTGTAGGATTTATCCTGTTATTCATCTTACTACGTACTTTGCAAAGGGTTGGTGATTCTCATTAGCTTTGTGTTGGTCGATACTCTTCATTTTTAGTGATAACTGCCCACGCTATGCGCATGAGTTTGTTTGCTAAAGCGACAGCGGCTCTGTTTGGTCCTCGTCGCTCTTGAAGTTCAAGCATCCACTTACTGAGATTATCGGATTTAAATTTGGCGCGCCTCAGCGCTGCTCTTGCTCCATGAACGAGTAGGGAGCGGATATACGTGTTGCCTCTTTTGGTTATCCCAAGAAGAATGACTTTGTCACCGCTGGTATCTTGCTTCGGCACAAGGCCCATTGCGGCGGAGGCATCTCTACCGGTTTTGAACTGTTGTCCAGAGCCAAGCCATACCGCAACGGCTTGGCTAGTGAGTGGCCCAAAGCCTGGAATAGACATGAGTCGCTTTGCGTTTTCGAACTGCTTGATGGTTTGGTTAAGTTTATCGTCGAACCATTTTACTTGTTCGTCGATGTATAAATATCGTTCGTACTGATGGGATATCAGCTCTCTTAATATACAAGACAGTTGGTTTTCATCGTTCTCGAGTATTTCGGGTATGGCCTTTCTAAAGGCAGCGGCTCCTTTGGGCATAATGATGCCGTATTCAGAGATAAGGCCACGCACTTGATTAACGATGCGAGTTCTTTCAGTGACGAGCAGCCGTCTCATTCGAATAAGAGATTGGATGTCTTGTTGCTCGACGGATTTATGAGGGACAGGGTGAGGTCTTTTATAGAGCGCGACTTCGGCAATGGCTTCGGCGTCGTTATAGTCGTTTTTCTGTTTACGCCTTTGAGTTTTCACATGTTGGGGTGCGTAGAGTATCACTTTGTGACCGAACTGAGAGAATTCACGAGCCCAATAATGGGCACCAGAGCATGCTTCCATAGCGATGGTACAAGGCTCTTTATTGGCGATGTAGCTAAGTAGCTTACTTCGTTGAAGTTTTTTACGAGAAAGGTTCTTTCCTTTATGATTGATTTCAAAAAGAAAGAAGATATTTTTTGCTAAATCGATGCCGATGATTTTATGCTGAGTCATGGTCTTCTCCTTTTACTTCGGACCTGAACACTCCAAGCATGGCTTACAGTCATGTGAAGTGGTAGGGGGAGACCATCTCATCACCTTAACAGGGAGTTAGCTGCAATCGGATCCATCAAAGTTGAGTTGAATGAAAAAAGAACAGCTATTTGAGTTATATGAAAAGCTTTACTTTCATGAAATGGAAGTACGAGAGCGTATTACCAACCGAGTGCAAATTACTTTTGCCTTAGTTGCTACGGGGTACACCATTCTCAGCTATATGCTGAGGATGTTCGACAATACCGTAAATGATAATGCAACTTTGGTGTTCAGTGTATCAACTGTATTCACATTCGTATTATCTTTCGTTTGTGTGTACTTTTTAGTGCGAGCATTTTGGGGAAACACCTATAAGGGTATGCCTTCACCAGTTGAAACTGACGAGTATAGAGAAAAGCTAAAAGCACACAAAACATCGATTGAAGAATACAATCAAACGTATCCTAGTAACCAACAAACAAAAATTGATGTTGATTCATTGGTTTCAAAGCATTTATACGAAAAATTCCGAGATTGTTCTTCTCACAACACTGAAGTCAATGATCGACGCTCAAAACAGATTCACCGAGCATTTAAATGGTTATTATTTGCGTCAATCCCTATGTTCGTTTCAAGTGTTATTTTCATTGGCTATGACTTGGACATTTCATCTCCGAAAAAAGAAACCCCGATTGCAGATCTGTCAGCCACAGCTCAGTTAGATGGTATCAAACATGAATTAATAACCTTAAACACAATGCTAAAACAAGGAGTTAATCTAGTGCCAGAAGTTGAAGATAATTATGTTCCACCGCCACCACCGCCACCCCAGGAACCAGATGCTCGCCCATTAGTCGAAAATGATCGTCCATTGCCAAATGCAGGAGAATAATATGTCTGATGAGAAGAAAAATGATTCACCACCACCACCGCCACCACCTGAGCCTCCTCGTGTTCGTATGATTAACGAAGATCTCACTAAGAAGAAAAGCAGTTAACAAACGCTTCAAGACGGACTCATGAACGCGTGCCATTTTCGCTTCGCTATGATTATGGCACACGTTCATTCGCCACTTAATCGGGCGTGAGCATTTCTAGCTCACGATGAGTGCATTTTTGATACTAAAAGTAATCCGTGATTTACTAATTTAGCAAAATCTGTAACACGCTTTTGTCCAGAGACGTGCTAGCACGTTTTTGCCCCAAAGCGTGTTTAGAACACATGAAGCCGTCATGAGAATTATTTTGGCCTACAGGTAATTGACCATACTTTTGTATATTACTCAGCTCTAGCTATTTTAGATAAACCCCTCATAATGAGGTTCAAGAGGGGTAGGAATGAGCTTTTTCGTTGAATTGGGCCTTACCACTATAATATTTTCCAACTCAATGCTTTACAATCACACTAGTATCATTTGAGGGCAAGATATGTCAGGTTATCTAACTAAAATTAAAACGAAGATTCCTTACTCTGATAGAGAAGTAAATATAGACGTCAACGGTAAAACACTGATCTTAACCGGTGGCAACGGATGCGGTAAGACACAGTTGCTGAAGTTAATTTATGAAAAGCTGAAAGTTTCAGTTATCGACCGTCAAAATTACAATTTAGCTGACGTTGAAAGGAGCTTGAAGTCCAATCAAGATAGCCTTAGTCGTATCGGTCCTGCTCATCAACACTATAAGCACTACACGCAACAAGTTGAGATATATAGTCGACAGCTTGAAGATACAAAGTATCCCTCATTAGAAACTAGTAATCTTGAAGATTTCATTGTGAACTATCAAGAGCTAAAAGCTCTTTTAATTGAATTTGAAGCGATGAGAAAATCTGAGATTGTTAAGCCGTCTTCGGTTTCGAGCATTAGTAGTTTAAGAGATCAAGACAAAAAGACAGTTCAACAAGTAAATAGGAAAACCAGTACCTCATCATTATTTGAACGGTTCTTAGTCACGAATAAAGCGAATCAGGCTTTTGCCGAGTCAGAAAAAATCAACAACGATCCTGCAGAAGCAGCACGGATTGATAAGTGGTTTGCTAAGCTAGAGAACGATTTAAGAAACCTCTTTGAAGATAGAGATCTTGAGTTAGTTTTTAAATCAGACTCGTTCTCTTTCGAAATACATCAACCACACAAAGAACCGTACACTTTTCAAACATTATCTTCTGGTTTCTCGTCGATTATGGCTGTGTATGCAGATCTAATTACTAAGGTATCTCTACGCTCAATAGACCCCGAAGAGCTAACTGGAGTGGTATTGATCGATGAAATTGATGCTCACCTTCATGTTTCATTGCAAAAGAAAATCTTATCATTTCTTACTCAGGCATTTCCGAGAGTTCAGTTCATCGTATCGACTCATTCTCCGTTTGTTGTCTCATCGATTGATGATGCAGTGATTTACGATCTATCAAAACGAGAGCAGGTCGAAGATCTATCAATGTACTCTTACGAATCCGTACTTGAAGGTTTATTCGGCGTACTCCCAATTTCTAGCTTACTTCAACAAAATATTGAAGCTCTAGCCAAGCTATTAGACAAGCCCACGATTGATGTCGAAGAGATCCAATCACTTTTGGATAAGTTACCACCAGATGAAGATTCATTAGATTCTGAATCACTTTACTTTGTTAATTCAGCAAAATTAGCGATCAACAAAGCAAAGAGGTAGTAGCATGTTCAATGCAGTTAGAAATGAACCAGCTCCTGCATCACTGGCTGGAAAAAGAAAATATGACTCAGAAGATGTTTTGAACGCCTTACAAAAGGTGTTTCATAAGAAGTGTTATATTTGTGAAACTAGTTCTCCATTAGAAATCAATGTCGAACACTTTGTACCACATGAGGGTGATGAGGGTTTAAAGTACGATTGGAATAATTTGTACTTATCTTGTGGTCGGTGTAATAACATTAAGCTTGCTAAGTATGATGATCTTTTGGACTGTTGTGACCCTGATATCGATGTCGTTCGGGCGATAAAACATAAACCACCATTAACCCCATTTGCCAAAAAGCTTCAAGTTGAAGCTCAAAGTGATGATGATAAGACTAAATTAACAGCAGAACTTTTAAACCGAGTCTTTAATAGTGAGCACACGCCTAATAAGGCAGTTACGGCTTCATCCCTCAGACGTAAAGTGTTTGAGCAATACAACTTATTGTTAACACAATTGAACAATTACTATGATCCGCTAGCGTTACCCGATGAAAAAGATAGAGCCGTTGAGCGAATCAAACTCCTCTTAAAACCTTCTTCTCCATACAGTGCATTTATAAGTTGGTGCATTATGGAAGATGAAGAGCTAGGGCCGATGCTGCATGATTGTATAGGTATAGGCTGATAGGATTCGATATCAGTTTTTTCACGCTCTCTTTAGTTCGTTACTTTCTGAGCTAGCACAGCCACTAACTCATTTTTGTCCAAAAGTTTCTTACGCAGAGTTGTGGTTGATGTTGTGGTTGTATGAGAGGCATGTATGATGCAACGGAGGATTGCTTGCTTGTATCGCAGAGCGCTGGTTAGCAACAAAATGTCGAGAATTGCTTTGATCGACTTGATGGGATAGTTGAGAATTTTTGGATGATTTTCTCAGGTTTTGCTTAGAGAAGGGGCTTTTTGTTGAGAAAGTCATGAACCCATTGGTATTGCTGGTCTCTCTCATGATTCATAAAAACAAAAATTAATTCTTGTAGAAATTGAATCATCCTAACAGGGGCTAGGCGTAGCAAGGTGTATCAAGGCTTTGCTTGTGGTCACTTCATCAATAAGCATCAATATTTATCTATATTCTGAAAATTTGTGGGCATAATGTGGACGTTTTAGTGTCCACATTAGCCACTTATTTGAGGTTCGCTAAAGGGTTTTTCGTGACCACATCTTCTAGGTGATCGGGGGCGAGGTGTGCGTATCGCATGGTCTGTTTTATGTCACTGTGACCAAGGATTCGTTGCAGGGCGATAATGTTACCACCGTTCATCATGTAGTAAGACGCAAAAGTATGGCGCAGAACGTGGGCGGCTTGCTGCTTTAGCCGTGGAACATTACGCACGATGAATCGGTAAACCGTCGAATAACCAATGTTAAACAATGGACCTGAACCCTCTTTGTAAATCACATCATAAAGTTCTGGGCTGATTGGTACCGAGCGATTCTTTTTGCCTTTCGTCTGCGTAAACGTGACTTTGTACTTAGTGAGCTGTGCGCCAGTAAGTCGGGATGCTTCACGGAATCGACCACCTGTCGCTAAACAAAGTTTGATGATCTTGTGCATGTCGTCGTGGAACTCGTGCGCTTCGGCATTGGCAATCAGTGTTTGCATTTCCTCAACGGTCAAAAACTCCATTTCCGTTTCATGTAGTTTGAATTGTCGAACAGACTGCAGAGGGTTTTCACCTTTCCATTCGCCCATTCGTTGCAGTTCAACAATCACCGCATTGAGCAAGTCTTGTTCGTTATTACAGGTGCGAAACGTTACCGCCACTTTTCGCCCGTTCAGGTCTGCCACCTCTCCGGCAATGCGTCGAGTTCGATAGTCGGTGAACATCGCTGGCGTGACTTTTTGATAAAGCGGATCGCCCATTGCCAAACCAATAACTTTTAATTTGTTATAGGTGTATTTTGAATGGGATAATGACTGGCCGTGGCGTTCCTGCCATAAATCAATCATATCCAGTAGGCTGCGAGTTTGGTTTTTTTCACCTAACCACGGTTTATCGTCTGTCTCTTTTAAAACAAACTTTTCGTAAGCCATCGCTTCGCCTTTAGTAACGAAGCGTTTTCTTATGCGTTTGCCGTTGCGACCATTTGGCCGGACATCGCAAATCCATGGCTTTTTGTTTCCGTCTTCTACTTTTCTAACAGACATTAGTTTTCTAAGTTGAAACGGTTGCCTGTATTTGTCTCGCCAGACCAACCTTTTTGATCGGGTGCGTAACTTACAGCAACTTTAGGTACACCATCTTTTTCAATCATTAAACTCACGCTAGACACTTGGACGCGCTTATCATTTTGAATCTGTTTAGCCGCTTTTGCTGCAGTCGCTACTTGTTGCTCATGCGTTAAAGCTGTAGGTGCAAGAATGTTTGAGTTGTATCGAGTACGGCTACCATGGGACAAATCTTGTGAACGAGTGATTTCATAGTCGACAGCGTAGTATGAAATAACCTGTTCCATTTGTTCGTCATGGTTTTGAACAGCACTTTGTTGTGATGATTCAGCAACTTGTTGAGTTTCTGAGTTGTCAGAACACGCGTACAAAATTATTCCACTAATTAACGAGAGAACAATCCAAGCCAGACAGCCTTGCTTTGCTGTAAAGGTTGGATTCTTTACTCCGCAATGTGGACATTCTTTTGCATTCTTCTCGACAGCTTTTTTGCACGATTTACAAGTGATCTGCTTTCCTTTAGTCATTGGTTGGTTCTCCTAGCCAATTAAAAATTATTATTTCTTCTTCATTTCCATCACTACACGCCCAAGCACTTTTATATCTTCTTCGGATACTTCAATAGTCGAGGTGTCGAACGCTATTGCTAACTTCTTGCCAGGTAATCGCTGTAGATAATTGATAGATAGGCGTCCATCAACATCAATTAGATAGTCACCCGATACTGGGTCTACTGATTCTTTGTTGACGTAGTAAATAACTGCATCATCTTCTATTACCTGTGTGCCCGATGGTTTTAAGCCAAAGCGATCAAGCGTTGCCAAATCAAGAGACATACTGCCGCTTTTTTCTAAAGAGCCACTTTCCAGTCTGTAAATGGCTAGATTCTCATTAGGGCTATGGCTTCCAGAGAATGGTTCACCCTCACCAAGAGCAAGGTACTTAACAGAAGCGCCGGATGTTAGATGCTCACGAACAATTAATTCGTGTGCAATTCGGTTGTGGTGATGCCAAGTTAAGATGGTCGATTTTGGGATTCCGTAGTGATCTGCTAGCAAGTTGTAGCTATCACAGCCCGTCACTTCTTTTAGTCTATCGGTAAATTCTCGACCACTGGAGTATTCGAAAGGAGGAACCTTAGCAGGAATGCGACTCATTTTATTAGCCCTGTCAAATAGATCTAGATCCCGAAATCAATTGCCAGCAATCCTCTTTTCAATCAGATTGCATTTAAAGCTTGCTTTGATTGCGTTTTCGATCAAATATAATTTCATATTCAATTGATGCTGTCATATTCCACCAATAAGCATCAACAAATCTCAAACAAGTAGGATACCACTATGGCAAGTATTCAAATAGCAGTTGACGCACCTTTTTGTACTAAAAAAGAGTTTCTACGTCGCACTGGTTGGTCAACATCTTCACTTGACCGAGCAATTGCGGCAGGTGACATCCCTATCCTAGAAAAAAAAGGTGAGCGCGGTAGCGTTCTAATCAACTTGGTAAAGGTTTACCAACGAGCTGCGGAGCAACAAGTATGAGCTTCGCTATCCCACCTAAAACCAAACTCACCCAGCAAGATGCAATGAGTGAGTCTTGGGAAGATAAATACCCGAACAAATGCCCAGTATGGCTAGAAGTAATTGGCTGGGCTTTCGTTTTCGCACCGTTCTTCTTCATTTGAGTATTAGTTATGGACGTAAATAACTCAATGTATGT
The DNA here is from genome assembly GCF_947488985.1 of uncultured Vibrio sp. Taxonomy (GTDB): domain Bacteria; phylum Pseudomonadota; class Gammaproteobacteria; order Enterobacterales; family Vibrionaceae; genus Vibrio. The sequence continues at coordinate 41,995 of NZ_CANLBV010000014.1, read as the reverse complement.
ATTACGTGAACGCAAACAACAAGCTTTTGATGCAGCTTGCTGTGATTTTGTTGTCAATCACGATTGTGAAGCGATTGGGCGCAGAATCGGCGTTGATGGGCAAGTCATTCGAAACATGCTTAACCCTGCACAGTCGAGAGTACTTACTCCTGTAGTACTTAGTCTTATTAGCCGCGAATCTGGCGATTACTCAATCGTAAACACGTTATTTGCCAATGATGGTGTCGTAACCATTCCGCTTCCAAAAGCAGACGATGACCTCAATTTATTTGAGCGTTTTCTCAAACTTAATACACATTCCGGTGAGCTTTCTAGCGATGCGTTAGCCATGTGCACCGCAGAGCGTTTACCGCGATCGACTAAACGCAAAACCTTAGCCAAGGCGCAAGCTGCTTTGGGTAATTTGGTTTTGCTTATCAATGACCTTGAACACCGCACCACAGGCCTGCAGCCACTCATGCAATTTGGTACAGATTTTCTGGCTAATGGTGCACCTATTCCCGGCTTAGCCTAAACAACTTGAGCCCGATTAAGAGGATATGAACACCATGAGTCAGTTAGTTAATAAACAAGAACAACTTGTTCATCAAGTAAGTACACCAAGTGCACTAGAAAGTATTGCGGCGTGTAAGTCGCTTTTCGATAAAAGCGCAAAGCGTAGGAAGCTACGCGATATGTATAACGAGTTGAATGATCGTAGCCGTGGTTTGATTTTGATTGCGGGTGGTATGCCGCCAAAAGATTACAGCCGTGAGTTTGATTCATTCGATGATTTAGAGCTGCAAAAAGTCCGTTCTGGCATGCAGCTTCTTAAAGAGATGGTGATGAAGTTCGACCGCAAAGTTGGCGATGTTCGCCGCTTGAAACACTCTGATATTTGTAAAGTGAATTAGATAACTAGCCAGCCCTTTGCCCCCGCTGTATTCCATTTGGAATGGGGGCTTTTTTTTCGTCTTAGCGTAGGAGCATAGAAGATGGATATTAATTTAGAAGCAAAAGAAGCGTTGAAAATGGCAAGAGAAGCGCAAGCTGTTGCCAAAAAGTTGAATGAAGAAACAAAAGAGCGCATGGCTCAAACTCGCCAAATGCATGATGCAATGTTAGTTAGCCAACGCCGTGTTTGTTATGCGTTCAGCACTCTATTACCTAAGCCACACCAAGGCGATTTTTTAAAAGTTATTTCCCCAGAAGCGTTAGAAGATGAAGCCAAGAGCATTCTTGAGCAGGTATCGAAAAGACAAGAATCGGATGTGATCAATACGCTTGTGAATCTAGCACTAGCAAATAGTGATGTGCTCCAAATTCATTTGCATGTCACGAGTATCGAAGATGTGTCAGTCCAAGTTTATAAGCTTGGTGATATGAAAAAGTACAACTATCAAAATGTGCCGTGTTTGTTCCATGAGAGTGTTGATTTAGATGACAGATTTTTAAAAGGCAACGAAACGGTTCTAAGCCAGTTATTGAGATTAGAAGACAAACTGATTGACCTGATCGCGGAAGCGCGTGAAGCCTCTGAAACTAAAGCAGAGGTGACAGCATGAGCATTCACGTGATGTTAGACCTAGAAACCATGGGGAATACAAGTAATGCGGCAATCGTTTCCATTGGTGCGGTTGTGTTCTCACCTGTGACTGGCGCACTTGGTGCTGAGTTTGAAGAGGTGGTGAACCTTAATAGCTCTGCTTACTACAGCGATATTGATGCTTCGACAGTAACTTGGTGGCTGACCCAGAGTGAAGAAGCGCGTTCAATCTTCCTGAGAGATACGCCTAAGTCATCTTTGAAAGATGCTTTGCTTGAACTGAACCAGTGGTTTGCTGATCTTGGTGACTCAAGAGATATTCAAGTTTGGGGTAATGGTAGTGGATTCGATAACGTGATCTTAGCGAATGCTTTTAAAGCTGTTCGCATCAAACCTCATTTTTCTCATTGGAATGACCGTGACGTGAGAACCATTGTTGAAATGGGACGTTCGATTCTTGGTATTGACCCTAAAACAACATTTACTCGTCAAGGTGTCCACCATTCCGCGTTAGATGATGCGAAGTTCCAAGCTAAATACGTTTCAGAGATTTGGCAGAAATTTCACATGGGCGTTTCCAATGCTGATGACGCAAGAGCGTTCATTGAGGTGGAAGCATGAGCATCATTACTGTATTTCGCAAAGATTTAGAGCACGGCCTTCGTGGTGAAGGTTTTACCTCTCGCAAAATTGAACAGTTCATTCGTGTATTCAACAGTGTGGATTCAAGCCAAGGGGTAATGCTTCAGCTGGATTCTACTCGCGCTATGTTGGTGAACGTGAACGGCACCGAGCAAGGGCTTTGCCTTGAAGATTTTATCACCGCTTGGTGGGTGTTCTGGGTTGTGGTCTACAACACAGCAAATGACTTATCTACCGAGCTTCAAGCTCTTGGCGCAATTCGCGCACTCTTCTTTGTTTCTGCTTGCACTAAAAGCACAAGCCAAAACGCAACCATGCAAATGTGGTGGCGTGATTGTGTGCCACTACATGGCTTTCCAACTGTGGAGGCGGGGTAATGCAATATGTAGCAATAGCACTTTGTTCTGGTGGCGGTGTTATCCGCCACGAAGACACGCAAGAAGTCGCCAATATTTTGGTTGGTGACTTCGAGTCGCGCATGGATGCCGTAAACCAAGCCTGTCGCGATTTAGATTGTTGCGTAATGCACCCTGTGGATAGAGGCGTTATCAGCAAAGGCCGCGGCAAGGGTGGTTATATGTTGATGACCACTCAAGAGCTGGAGGCAGTATGACAATACAGGCCGCATTAAAAGAAGCTGGCCTACGCCCAGCAAAAGATATAGCGAAAGATTATGGCATTTCTAGCGACTACCTGAGATCAGCCGCTTCAAAACGAGGTATTTCACTTGCTTTCAGTTTGATGAGTGTCATTAAAAAGCCGTGGTCTTCTTCTGACACTCAGTTCTTGAGACGCAACGCGCAACGCATGACTTCAAAGCAGATGGGTGAATACCTTGAAAGAACGGAAGTTAGCATTAAAAGCAAAGCTAAACAGATTGGTGTGACGTTTCAAAAGCATGGTGACGCGCACCATTTGGCTAAACACAGCGCTCATGATGTGGAGCTGTGTCGAGCACTGAGTGATGAAGGTCTGAAACCTTGCGAAATAGCTGAAAAAATGGAACTTGATTACAGCTATGTCCAATGTGTTTTGAACTACCGCATTCGTCGTAATGGGTGAACTGTTTTGAGTTCTTCAAACACTGAATTTACCAATGAGCAAAAACGTGCAGCCTCCATCGCTTGTCAGCAATGGGGGCATTTGCTCGTTTATCCGCAAAAGCCTAAGACGGTAGAAATTTCGGCAGAACGCCCGGTGTTTGATCGTGAACCTGAAGGCATGAGTGTCACTGAACGTAAACTATTTGAAGTGAACCCAGACGACTTCGAGTGGGCGAAAGATAAGATTAAAGACCTGCCGGACTACCTAACCAAGTACTTTGTTACTCGTTATGTTTCGGTATTCGAAAAGAAAGGTCGTAAAGATGCCAACATCTTTTTGCGTGAGCGCATGGGGCCAGCTGCAGAGCGTGCGTTGATGGTTTTACGTAAATACAAAAAGTTACCGACAACCCAAAAGGTTTCTTTGCTTAGTGAAGCTTTCGTTGATGAAAAGCGCGACACTGAGCAAAGTGACTTTGCACAAAAAGAACAAATGAGTTTTGACTTCGAAAAGGCAGAGCGCAACCGCAAGCCAGTTAAAAGTCGACTACTGGCAGAACTTGAGCCGTCAGAAGTTAAAGACATGGCTTTCAAGATTAGCCAAATCACTAAGGCTAAATTCCCTCTTATCGCTGCACGTGTGGCTAACCGTGATCTGGATGAAGACGAAATTCCAGAGGTGATCGGCTATGAAGAATTGGCCGAATTTGTCTGCCACTTTGGTATGACTCCACCGCGCAAGAAAAAGAAACAAACCGACCTAACTGCACTCAATGACATTTCACGCATGTTAGATGAAAAGTGGTGGTATGGACGCCTTAACAAAACACGCAAAATCATGCGTGAACACCTAGCCATTGCAATGGGACAAGTATCTTCTAAGGCTTCACCGTATGCTTCTTGGGATTGTGTTCGTGAACACCAAGAACAGCAAACGGCCAACTATGAATACATCAAACAGTGTCAGCTATTAGATGAAGAAACAGGTGAAGAAGCTGATTTGTGGGATATGGTCAAAAAGAGTGTGGCTAACCCTGCGATACGTCGTCATGAATTAATGGTGCGTTGTCGTGGCTGTGAAGACATTGGTAACGAGCTTGGTTTACAAGGTTTGTTCTTAACGCTGACCACGCCAGCTAAATATCACAACTCATACAAGAAAGGCGGTTTCATTGGTCACTGGAACGGCGCAAGCCCACGTGATGCACAAACGTACTTAAACAATGTATGGCAACGAATCCGTGCCAAGCTAGGCCGCAAAGACATCCGTTGGTTTGGGGTTCGTGTGGCAGAGCCCCATCACGATGGCACACCACACTGGCACTTGCTTATCTGGGTTAAGCCAGAGGACAAAGAGTTAGTTACAGAAATATTTGTCGATTACGCAACGAAAGAAGACAAGCATGAGCTCTTTGATAAACAAGGCAGGTTTGATCACTCTGCTCGTTGTGATGTAGGTGAAATTGACCCAGAGTTAGGCACCGCAACAGGCTACATCGCTAAATACATTTCTAAGAACATTGACGGTTTCGCGATGGATGATGACTTGGCAGATGAAACGGTCAGCATTAATCCTAAGACAGGCAAGGAAGAGGGTAAAAAAGCTAAAGACATGGCGAAAAACGTGAGCGCTTGGAAAAGCCGTTGGAACATTCGCCAGTTCCAGTTCTTTGGTGGGGCTCCGGTTACGACATACCGCGAGTTACGCCGCTTTGCTAACCAGAACAAAAAAGCGTTTATGGAATACCTCTTCATGCAAGAGCGCGTCGACCTACTCACTATTTACTCTATGTTACAGCGTGATTTGGTTGGGCCTATCAAGCCGAGCAAGCTGATCACTAATGAAGAGTTAATGAAAGTGATTGGTGATAGCTACCAGTCACGCATGAAGACCGAAGACGCAAGCATCACAGACACTTTAAAAGCTGCCGACCATGGTAACTGGCAAGGTTACATCATGGGGCAAGGTGGTCCATTCGTTAAGCGTGAAGATTTACTGATCGTGAACTCTTATGAGGTTTTGCCGTTTGCTTCACCACATGGGGAAGACGTTCGCAAAATTGAGGGTTTCACTACACCAGAAGAAACCATCAAAACACGCACCAAAGTTTGGACGATTAAGAAGAAAACACCAGTTAACGAAGAAGCGGAAGCGGGGGCTCTTGCTCTTGCTTCTGATCTTGCTCTTTCTGGAGACTCTGGCTCCTCTCGGAGTTCTGTCAATAACTGTACGGAGCTCGAGAAAGTACAGGTCTGCGATCAGCTAACTAGATTGTTAAGCCCAAATGAAATAGTGGCGAATAGCCCACCAAATATGGGTGCCTTTTCGGTTTCTGCCTTACTAAAAGGCAGCTCAGTTCGAATTGATAATGAGACAAGCATTCAAATCCGCCCTGCGGAGGTAGACGAACATGGCAATAAACGCCCAGCGCAACTGGTCGAGGTAAGCCGTGCACCTGAAGATGATCTGAAATGGATGGATTTTGAGGGTTGGGACCAGGTGTTTGCCCAACCTGAGCAAGCAAAAGATGAGTATCAACAACCAGATCTTTCGTTTTTCCCTGAGTTGGAAAGCGACTGGCCGTTAGCATAACGAGTAAAGCCAAGAAAATACTATGAGTGTATTTTCTTGGTTATTTAGGTATTTCGCTCAACGCTTGGATTGAGCTCATTACATCTTGAACGGTAGAACCAAAGAAGAAGACGCCAAGAGCCGTTACTACAGTAAAAACAACTCCTACGGTGTAAATCATTCTTTTTAAGCTGTTTACATCATCTGAAAGAGAGTTTATAGAAGTTTTTAGATCTTGGATTTCTGCACTTTGGTGTTTGACGGTTGCATTTAACTCAGATATTTCCGATATGTGCTTGCTAACTTTGTCATCAAGCTTATTTAAGTGCTGCATTGTCCACTGGAACTCAGTCGAGCCGCTTGGGCCTGACTGTTGGTTTAAAGGATTACTAGCACTTGAGTGAAACTGTTCTTCGTATGGTGGCGACATAGTTACAGTCCCTTAGCGCGAAGCCAGTCCCAAACCGTATTGTTGTGGTAGCCATAATAGTTACTAAATTGGTTAATAATGTATGGACCAATATCTCCGGCTTTTTCTGAATCAAGAACACCAAGCTTCTCTGTTACTGCTATAGGGTTACTGTTGTTCTCGTCGTTGATAAGCCAAGTCAATGGTCCCAAAGATAAAATATCATCTTCTGAGAAAGCGCTTTTTATTGCGTCTTCTACTAGCTCGGCGCTACCTTGTGATGCAGAAGTTACTATAAAAACGGCCATTTAATACTCCAAACCTAACTACGAAAAAAGCACAACTATGTCGGTTGTGCTAATTATCATGTAAATATTCTAATTACATCAATCGTACTTGAGCCTAGGAAGTTGAGCAATAAGGAAATTGTTAAATCTTCATCAATATGAGTCAATGTTTATCAATATCCGCACATAACATTAATTATGATAGTTCACATCAGACCCAGTGTAAGTACAGATTGTGGTAATTCGTGACTAGGCTCTAGGTAGATTAATGAAGATACTTAGCCATCATTCAAGCTGTGATGTATTTCACAACTTCGACTGTGGCACTATAGTTACCACCTTTAACGTGTTGAAAATATATGGTTTATTTTATTGCTGTTTTTTTGTACAAAGAATGTTGTTGACTCATAAAATGGAATTGGCAGTATAAATACACCCTCCTTCCCAATCTCTCCACACTCAATTTTATTAAGCATCATTGCGTTTTAAAAATATTTTTTAAGCTCGTATTTTCGTTGACCCCGGTAACCACGGGCGATAGAGCGGATTTGGTCGCTGATCGACAAGTACAACATATTGGATGGTTTTTCAGGACGATATAGTGGTTTTGAAACCGAGATATCACCACTGAACAGCAACAAACACGGACTTTGGAAATTTTAAAGCAGTGATAGGTTAATAAATTAAACCGCATTTTTGGCATAACCGAAGTGCAAAGCTAAGGCCAATGGCGTTTAAGCAATAGAACCATGGAGTAATTCACGTTACTTCGGATGTTTTTTTAACTTAATTATGCTGAAAGCTCACAGCAAGAAATACGAACAGGAGAGAACCATGCCCCAATTAAAAGAACAGACGACATATCAGTACATCGTTGACCTGCGAGAACAAGAACTGGAGAAAGCCACAACGGCAGAAGATAAGTTTAATATCCTTATCCACTTTTGTGCATTGCAAGACGCTATCTATGAGCGTGACTGGGCGTCATTGAATACGGCTACATAGCGTTAGTACGAGTTCAATGATCGACTTTTTTACAGGCTCTGGCAGTCTTTCAAAGTGGGTTAGGAACTCGATGCTGTTAGTTGGGCGCTGCACCAGTGTTCCTTTAGCCATTTCAACCAAGCTTACCTGATAAAATTCGCAGAGCACTTCAATTTGCTCTGCGTTGATAACCGCTTTGTGTTGTTCGAGTCGCTGCACAGTTCGGTAGGGAATGCCTGTTTGCTTTGATATGCCTTTTTGTGTGACGCCTCGTGCGATCCTTAATTGGGTGAAGTATTGATTAATTGAATAGATGTTGTTGTTAAGTTTCGGCATTTCAATCCCTTAGCGCGCCAAATTTGGCGTATTGGGTGGATGAAAAGCCAGCCGTGGTTAGCAGTTAAATAAATGCTAATTAATTCAAATATTTATAGTTTTTATGTGGTTAGAATGTGCCGTGAAAAGTCACAGTACAAATTAAGTGTAGTTAACCACACAAAAAACAATTAAATTTGTACAGGGAAAACTACTGTATTAATATACAGTAAATCGTCAGTTGGGAGTCTAAATGTCTGAACTACATAACAATGCGGAAGCGTTTGTTTTATGCGCTTTGGCTGAGAATACAAGCGGGAACCAAGAAGAAAATCAAGACATTGGCATGTTCTTAATTTCGTTGATTCTTGCCCACAAAAAAGGACAGCCAAAAGCTGTCCATGTTAATGGGCATGAATGCGAGAATGAATTGGTTAAGGTGGGGGCCGGTTAAAACAAGGCCAGCTGCTGCTTTAAGTAATCACGGTGATCAGGCTTTAGCACCTTGATTAAGCAGTTAGCCAGTTCACTGGTATCTTTCGATGATGGGCTTAGTGTGTGACTAAAATACAAAGACATTACAAACTGATGTTCGCACGCTGGGTTCTTACACTCACAATACAAATCTGCACAGTCGTTCGATAGGCGGTTGGTTTTATTAATCACCGCCCGTTCGCCACAGCCGCATTGAATCCGACTACCAAGCATTTTCCCAAAACCTATGGACGGTTTACTCGTCGCACCAATTCCGAAATGAAGCTTTGACTGTTTTAGTGAGTGGCGATAGCCGATAGAACTCACAAAGGTATGCCCACATTCTGGGTTAGAACAGGAACAAGATAAATCTGCGCAATTGGCATCTTTGGCGATGCTTCTACTTACAATCGCGCGCTCACCACATTTGCAATAAACTCGCATACATTGACCTAACTTAACTGACTGACAGCATAATATTACGTCAATGGCTGTGTTTTTGTACAGGGCTATGAGTTTTCCCCGGTAGTAACATCAAACTTTAGATGTAGGCTTTTTATGTTTCTGATTTCCGGGTCGTTGTTCACTTCATCCATAACCAGTTCGCATACAGGTATGATCTCGTCTTTGGCGTATTCACTCCCAATCTTGATCGGGTCACCTAAGCTGGTTGTCCCTTGTGGAATAATGCCAGCTTTACCCACTGGGAAACGATGCCCCACTAAGATGTCTTGCGCTGTAATATTCTTGATGCGTTCGAATTCATCTTTCGTAGCAATGTCACCTACAGGGATTAGCTGAATACCCTTCTCTGCACCACCGGGAATATTGACGAACATGCTGCGGAAGTTACCAACGCCTTTAGAGCTGGCGATCTTATCTTTCAACATCTTTTCGTCATCATCACTTAAGTTTGGGTCAGTCGCATAGAAGATAAAACCCATATGAGCACCGTTCTTGTAGTATCGGCGACGAAATAGTGTGGCGTCTTTGTTTAGTAAGCTGCTTTGTAAGCTGCCCAAATAGTCAGGTAAGCCATAAATCTGTTGCTGTAAGTCTTCTTGGGGTAAGAAAATAATGTCATTCGCCTTATAAACGCGTTGCTTGTTGTCACGCTCAAGTAGCACAAAGTCCCCGTTTTTACGTCGACGTAAGTACATCGTTGGTAAAGGGAACAAACGAACAACACGCTTGAAGTGATCGCGGATTTTCAAAAAAGCAGCGTCACCAAAAGTGAAGTAGTTATTGCAAAAAGATTGAATCTGCCGACGTCTAGCACCTCCGCCAGTGGTGAAACGAGCAGCAACATAGTTTGCACGAGCTTTTAGAAGTGAGCCATGGTAGGCATTTGCACGTGAAGTCTCTGCTAAACCTTGTCGTGAAATTGGTGGCTCCCAGTAGTCGTCGGAGTCGTTATAGAACAATTCAGAGTAAGACGTCATCCAACTGGTTGAGTCGATTGCTTCTGGCGAAGAGTCTATGTGATAAACAGACTCTGCATGTTGTTCTTGCTTAACTAGTGTTTCTGTTGTGTAGGTCATGCTGCAGTGGCCCAAGTTGATTTCGTTGGAGTATCGTGATCTAACGGTTCGTTAATGATGGCGTGTGAAATAGCCCAAAACGCATCGGCGTGGCCTGTTGTCTCACTTCGCTCTGCTTTAAAGGTCATAGCGTTACCGCTATTGGTTGGTACTCGCTTAATCGCCATGAATGCCATAGCAATGTCTTTGTGTTCGGCATCAAACTGCAGGCGCTTGGCTTCTACAATGTCGATCATCTTCATCACAAGGCGATTCTTGTTTTCGTTGCTGTAATGTATGGCGTGGGCTTCACGTGGGTGTTTTTTCTTGATTAAGTCCCAAACACCGCCGCCAATCCCCGTAGTGTCAACGCCTATGTAAGTGACTTTGTAGCGTTTAAATACCTTTTCAATTTCACTCACGTGGTACTGGAAGTTAAGGCCTTTCCAGTAGTGTTTCTCTAAAACACGGAATTTTTCACCCGCAACTGCAGGCGGGGCTATAACGACTAAGCAAGCATTATCACGTGTTCGGCTGGGGTCATAACCCAGCCATACTTCACGCCCGGCAAACGGTGATTTTGTTTTCGGCTTGAAGTCCTGCCAGTGGGCTGCGTCAACCATGCCTTTTTCGAGGTCCGCGAATTTGAATACAGACAAAGAGCCGTCGACGAAGACACACATAAACAGGTTGTCGAAATCGTCTTTACTGTATTCGTCCTGCAGTTCTTCAATATCAAATAGCTCACAACCGCCAGCTGCAGCGTCTTCAATAGTGACTACATAACGCCACTGTTTGTCAGGGCAAAGCACACCACCATCGCGGTATTCACCGAACGTTGGAAACTCAATCTTAGCGCGTGAATCTCTGCCTTTTCGCCATTGGTCGCCCGTCCAAAATGGGTACGCCTGGTGCATTTTCGATGATGGTGTCGAAAAGTAGGTTTTACGCCATTTTTTATGGGTAGCCATTGCTGAAGCGAGTTTGTTTAGTTCGTCAAACTTCGGTATCCAGAAGTATTCATCAACATAAACATGGCCGTGGTAACTTTGCGCGGTTTTACTGTTGGTTGATAAAAAACGAAGTTCAGCACCATTAGAGAGAATGATCGGGTTCCCGGTCAGCTCTATGTCTAAGAACTCTTTTGCAATAGCAATGATGTAGCTGCGAAAAACTTCCGCTTGAGCTCGTGACGCTGACAAAAAGATTTGGTTGTCACCAGTCAGAATCGCATCTTCTAAAGCTTCACCACTGAAATAGTAGGTTGCACCAATCTGGCGGGATTTAAGAATGTTACGAATACGCTGTTTGATGTTGTTGCGCATTACGTGTTGATAAGCGAAAAGCGAATCGTGCCACGTGGCAAAGTCTTCTTCACTCAGTTCGCTAATGTCATTCTTTTTACCTTTACGTTTCTTATTCGACTTTGAGTTGCTGCCAGATTGATGATCACCACGGTTACTTTTGTTCTCGTGTTTTTTGTTGCCAGAATTTAAAGGCTGTTCACCTTGCTGTTTTTCTTGTGCCCTTTGTTTCTTCAAAGCTGCGTGATGCTTGATAAGCCTATCGAGCATGTCTAGCTGGTTCTTGCTTGGGTCTTCCAATTCGAGCAACGTTTGAATGCGGTTTGCGATTGCTTCATCAATAGTTTGTTCACGCAACATATCGCGCCAACCGAATTTATCTGCCCAGTAATAAATGATGCGCTCATTATTTAGGTTCAGTTCGGTAGCGATTTCACGTGGCGTCCAAGCTTTCAAATAGAGTGCTCGGGCGGCTTGTCGTACTTCGGGAGAATATGCCATAAGCGCATCATACGCCCCGAAAACTCGCAAATGACTAACTAAAATTCGGATGAATTCGGATATGGGCTCAATCCGAATTTCTAGGAATTGAAGTGGCTGAAACCACCCATTCAAAGGCGTATTGTTTGTCGTGACCGAGATTTATTTGACGTGATTTAACTAGGCAAACGACAAACATGAGCAAAACCAGTGATTGGAAAATTGTTGCAACTGAGGGGGCTACTGTAGATGGTCGCCAAATAACTGCAGCATGGATTAAAGACATGGCATCGCTGTATTCAACTTCTGAGTACACCGCGATGATCTGGCCTGAACACGCACGTTCTCACTGGAATGTGTTTGAGGGTAAAAACTGGGGTGTAGTTGAAGAACTAAAAGCCGAAAAGAAAGACGGCAAGTTGAGACTATTCGCCAAAATTACGCCAAACCAATATTTGCTTGATGCTAACCAAGATGGACAAAAGCTATTTACATCTATTGAGCCTAATCCTGATTACAAGGGCGAGGGGCGATGTTACCTGATGGGCCTAGCTGTGACTGACTCCCCAGCATCTACAGGAACAGACCGCCTTGAGTTCTCACGCAAGCAAGGTGAAGTGACCAAGATTGAATGTAGTGATCTTGAAGAGTTAGATGTGTCCGAATGCTTCACAACAAATCCTATCTCTAAGTTTTTCTCAGATTTGGCAAAACATTTCCAATCTGGCGGGGCACTGCCAGACATTACACCTGTAGAGCCTGAACCAGAGGACATTGACGTGACTCCAGAGCAACTAGAAGCACTATTTGATAAAAAATTTAGTGCCTTAAAAACCTCGCTGAAAGATGAACTCAAACAAGAGTTTTCGCAGCAAAACCCAGAACCAGAGCCGGAATTAAATACAGGGGCAACTGTTGAGCAGTTCTCTGCAGCTTTGGATGACAAGCTAAACCCACTAGTAGAAACAGTGAACGGTTTAGTATCGAAATTTAACAAACTTTCACAAGAAGTGCCGGGACAAGAGCCGGGTGGTGAGGGTACGAGTGACAAAATGGAAGGAGTATTTTAATGCTTAATACTGTTTCAACGAAATACTTAGCTGAGTTCAGTTTATCCGTAGCTCAAGCCGCTGGTTTAGACGTCCCTTATGGAACGTTTAACATCACACCACCGATGGAAACCGCTCTACGTCAGGCAATCCTAGAGTCTCATGAATTTTTAAACATGATCTCTCTGCTACCTGTGCAGCAGATTAAAGGTCAAGTGGTCGATGTTGGTAATGATGGTCTTTCTACAGGTCGTACTTCATCAGGTCGTTTCAGTCGTGAAATGGGCCAAAGTGGTAATACCTACGAACTGACCAAAACGGATTCTGGTGCTCATATTCTTTGGGAAACCATGACCCAATGGGCGAACTCAGGGAAAAAAGGCGAATGGTTGAAACTAATGCTAAACGCGATTTCTCGTGTTTTTGCATTGGATATTCTCCGTGTAGGTTTCAACGGTACATCAATCGCAACGCCTACTGACCCAGAAGCTAATCCACTAGGCCAAGACGTAAACAAGGGTTGGCTTACAGTCGTAAAAGAGAAGAAAGCTAGTCAAGTTTTGGCATCTGCGAAGCTAGACCCTACTGGTGCGGCAGCGGATTCATACAAAAACCTTGATTCGTTGGTACAAGACTTAATCAACACAACTATTGCCCCAGAACATCGTCAAGACCCTGATCTTGTCGTGTTGGTTGGTTCTGATTTGGTCGCGGCTGAACAACATCGTTTGCTAGAAGCGGCAAACTCACCGACAGAACATAAAGCGGCACAAGCTCTTGCAAAAACCATTGCAGGCAAAAAAGCTTATACGCCACCGTTCTTCCCTGCTGACCAAGTGTGGGTGACAAATACGAAGAACCTACAAGTTCTTACCCAAGCAAACACACAACAGCGTCGCCAGAAAAACAATGACGATGAGCTACGTTTCGAATCTAACCATATTCGTATGGAAGGTTATGCAGTGGGCAACCTTAAAAAGTTCGCTGCAATCGAAGCTGTCACTGTTGTTGAACCTGAGCCTGAGCCTGAAGCGTAAGGAGTGATACATGGTTAGCCCATTAGCAAGACAACGTAAAAAGATTCTTAAAAAGCAAGCTAACCAGTCTGCATCGGAAATGGTTTCCGGTGCAGATACCGAGAGCCTGCACATCAAGCTGATCGACTTTGAAGAAGATCGCAAGTACCTAAAGAAGCTCAATGCTATCGAAGACAAAGTGAAGCATAAGCGAGAAGTTTTAGTGCCGAAGTACAAGCCTTACGTGGAAGCTTACCTAGCAAAAGGCGAAGTATTCGAAAACCCAATCTTTACCAACATGGTGATCTGGCTATTCGATGTCAACGACATGGAAACCGCTATTGATTGGTGTTTGAACGCTATCGAGCTGGATTTACCTACACCAGACAACTTCCGCCGTGATTGGCCGACTGTCTGTGCTGATGCAGTGCTTGAGTGGGCAGAAAAAGAATCTGGCCGTGGTCATTCAATTGAGCCTTATTTCAGCAAGGTGTTTGAAAAGGTCGAAAAAGAGTGGCGATTGCATGAAGAAGTTCATGCCAAGTGGTACCGATTCGCAGGCTTGTACCTTATTCGAAATGAAGAGGGCCAACCACAACCAACGGCTATCGGGTGCTTAGAAACACTAGAAAAAGCTTTGGTGCTACTGCAACACGCTCACGACAAGTACGACAAAGTGGGTGTGAAAACCAAGATTGGTCAAATCGAGCAACGTATTCGCGCGATTAAAGACAACAAGAATCTGTAAAGACTCCTACGCCGCCGAGCCTCGGCTGGTGAGGTAAGAGTGCCGATAGGCTAACTCGATACCGTCGACCCAGTGGCTAGAGGCTCACTTATTCCTTAATACAAAGAGCAAGGGCAATTCGATGTTTAATGGTTCAGCTGGAACAGATTATCAAGACACAAACATCACCAATGACGGCTTTTGGCCAGACATCAATGCAGGTGATTTTGAAAAACGTCGTGGTGTTCCGGCACATATGGACAAAGAAGCAATTGCTTACGCTGTAGCTGCTGCAATTGCACAGCTAAACATTGAATTACAAACGACCAAAGAGAAATACCAAGAAAGCGGATTCGCTAAAGCTTCTGATGTGACAGGGCAACCAAGTATCGGTGAAAAGAATCTTTTGGTCATTTTGTATGAAAAGGCTGTGTATGCGAGAGCCAAGGCAGATTTATTGCCAGAGTTCGCAACCCAACAAACTAAAGATGCCGGTGATCGAGTAGCTGAAAAAGAAACTGACACAAAGGATAGCTTGCTTGCAGAAAGTCAGCAGCACGTTAGAGCAATTAAAGGCAAAGGCCGAGTGGGTGTGGAGCTTATATGAGTATTGAGTCTAAAGGTCAAAGTGAAATGGGCTATTTGCTCCAAACGCTAACCGCTCACCTACTGACTGTAATCCCTAAAAAGTGCCACAAGTTACTTGAATCGTGGATGGATGGTGCAGAACTGCAACTTACACCAAAGCATCAAGGCTTGGGGTTTGATTTAGGAATGATGGAATACGAAGCCGTCATTTCAATAGAGCGGTTTCCCTTTAGAGAATTTGAGCCAGCTATCGTCATGGCTTCGGTTATGGCTTGGTTACAAAGCAATGACCCATACCGTGAAACTTATGAACTGCAAGACCCTAGATTCAAAGTTGAGCCAGAAAGTGACAATACAGCCAATGTGGAAATTGATATTCAGTTTATTGAACCTGTCACGATGATCGAAGACGAAAGCGGGCCGATTCATTGGCATGGGAAGCAATACAGTTTAGCCGAATATGAAGTTTGGATAGCTGAGCGATTCACCTTGGATTTAAAACAATGATTGAAGTCCAGTGGGATCAAAAGGGTGTGCTTAGAACAGGCGAGATCTTGAAAGCCCTTGCTATGCCAGCAAAAAAACGAGAACGCCTTTTACGAAGAGTCGCTAAAGAAGTTCAAAAAATATCAAAGCGGAATATTACCAAACAGCAAAGTCCTGATGGTAAGGCGTGGAAAGCTCGAAAGAACAAGCGTAAGGGTAAGAGCAAAAAAATGCTCACAGGCTTTAAGAAGCTGATTTATGTAGAGGCCAACAAAGACGCCGCGACAATCTCAGTGGGAAAAGGTAGCTACGGCATCCACGGTGCATATGTTGCCAATTTCCATCAGCAAGGACACAAGCGCAGAGCGCACAAAAACAATACTCCATCGGGGCGAAAAAATAAGCTTAGTGACACTGCTATGTGTACTCGTGGTCAAGCGAAAGCCCTACGGGATATTGGTTATGAAGTCTATGCAAGGCGAATTAACCCTAAAGCTAAAAGAGGCTCAAAGCGAGTCCCAACGATTAAGTGGATGACTCAAAACCTAACTCAGTACGAAGTTAGAGGCGCATTTAAGCAACTGAGGGAACTTGGCCTAGTTCGGATTAAGAGTGCTTGGGAAATTGTTGTACCACCTCGCAAGTTCCTAGGGGCTTCAAGAACAAACTTGAGAAAGGCATGGACAAGAGCTTTCCAAGGCATTGATTACGGTTGGAACGTTCAACCTAAACACCTAAAAAGAGGATAAATACTCATGGCATGGCCTACCGTCATTATTAACATTCTGAACATGATGCGCGGACCGATCCCGGGCGTTGAATTTCACTTTCTGTTTGTTGTGTACGGCACAGTCGCAGGAACAGAGCGCAACCTCATCATGGTGGACAACACCACGGATTTTGCAGATAGCACGTTCGATAACATCGACCCTGTGCACCTGCTTACACTAAAGGCCGCTCAGTTAAACGGGAAGCAGAACTGGACCGCAGGTGTGATGGTCTTAGCCCCCGCAGATAACTGGCAAGACGCTGTGTTTAAAGCTAATGAAACATCGAGCTTTGAAGCTGTAGTGCTGGATAAACCAGAGACAGGTACAACGGTTCTTGAAGAAGCTGCGGCTTTCCGCACTGAACTTAAAGCCAAGTTAGGTCGTGAAGTGTTCATGATATGCACTCTGCCTGGCATCAATAATGATGCCGTCGATGGGGAAACATGGGCACAGTGGTTGGCAGCAACAGTCGCGGTACCAACGAGCATCGCAAGTGAGTACATCACCGTTGTTCCTCAAGTTCACAAAGAAAACTCAACAGTAGGTATTTACGCTGGACGTTTAGCAAACCAAGAAGTGTCTATTGCTGATTCCCCTGCACGAGTCAAAACAGGCAGCGTACTGGGTAGCATGACTCTAGCAACGGATAAAGACGGCAAGCCGTTGGAGTTAGCAACCCTTAAAGCACTGGAAGCCGCCCGAATTGCGGTTCCAATGTGGTACCCAGATTATCCGGGGCAGTACTGGACAACGGGCCGTACCTTAGATGTTCCGGGTGGAGACTTTCAAGACATTCGTCATATCCGTGTGGCGATGAAAGCGGCGCGTAAAGTTCGTGTCCGTGCGATTGCTCGAATCGCAGACCGTGAATTCAATTCAACGCCAGGCAGTGAAGCAAGCGCAAAACTCTACTTTACCCAAGACCTGCGCGAAATGGCGGTAGTAACGAAAATCGGTGATTACGAGTTCCCCGGTGAAATCAAACCGCCACAAGATGAAGACATCACCATCACTTGGATTAACAGTGAAGAAGTGGAAATTCTGCTCGCTGTTACGCCTTATGCATGCCCAGTGAAAATCACCATCGGAATCATGCTCAACCAACGACTAGGAGAGTAATAAATGACTTCTCGTTATACAGGTCGAAGCTTCGACGTAAACATGCTGGGTGTTCTGGTTCATGTGGAATCGGCAACAGCAACCATCAATGACGAATCAGCCGTTGATAAAGAGCGTGGGATACCAACGGGCTTTACGCATGGTGCAGTTAACTGTGATGTGGAATATGAGTTGGATTTAAACAACTTCCGCAAGCTGCAGCAAAAAGCACGTGAAGCAGGTAGCTGGCGCGGCATTAAGCCTCACGATTGCATGTTTTATGCAAATACAGGTGACGATGAAGACAAAGTGGAGTTGTTCGGTGTGAAGCTTCAAATCTCTGATCTACTCAGTGTCGATCCTAACAGCAGTGATAAGACCAAACGCAAACTGAAAGGCTTTGTAACGAGTGCGCACTTTGTCCGCATCAATGGTATTTCATACCTGAGTTCAGACGACACACGCGGTCTGCTTTAAGCCTAACCAGAGAGATAACGAATGCCGGATTTTATCGACCATGCCAGTAGTCATGAAGCCAAATTCACCGAAATGGCGATTGCAAGCCAACGTAAACGGTCAGTGCAGACAGGCCAACAAGAAAGCGCTAAAGAGTGCTACGAGTGTGGCGATGAAATCCCAGAAGCGCGTCGAGTGGCGATAGCGGGGTGTCGTTATTGTGCATCTTGCCAAGCAGAGCGGGAGTAACGGAATGAAAGACTGGTACGACAAAATAACCAGTGGAATTGCCTATATCGTGTCATTAGCGGGTATGACTTTCAGCAAACTGACCTTTGAACAATGGTACTTCGTTTTATCGCTTGTCATTGGTCTGGCAGCTCTAGGGTTGAATTACTGGCATAAACGAGCGATGCAACGTATTGCTAACGAAAAAGGAGTGGCACTCAATGAAACTGACTAAACGCATTATTTGTTCTGTCGCAGCTGTGATCGGTTTGGTGACAGGTGGTGTGACACTGAACAGTTCAGAACTCCCAACTGGCACCGTGACCATTGCAGGCGCACAAGTTGGGGAACTAAGAACGAGCCCTATTGGCTTGGAAATTATCGGTGATGCAGAGGGGTGTCGACAAGACCCGTACACATGCCCCGCAGGACTGGCAACTAATGGCATTGGTAACACTCATGGTGTGAATGGCCAAGTTGTGTCGTTAGAGCAAATAGCAACCGACTGGGTGAAGAACTTGCAGCAAGCTGAGCAATGTATCCGTAGTTCAGAGGCAGATTCTGGCAAACAGATGTCACAAGGTCAGTTCGATGCATTCACTTCTTTTAGCTTTAACACTGGCTGCACTCGATTTATGCAAAATCGGGATGGGAGCGAAACACAAATTTATCGCTTCATCAAACAAGGTGACTTTACGAGCGCCTGCCATGAGTTGCCAAGGTGGGTTTATGGCGGTGGTGTGAAGTTGAAAGGTTTAATTGACCGTAGGGATAAAGAGCATGATCGCTGCCTTTCCATTGAAAAGCATCAAATGGGTTAAGTGGCTAGTTATTGCTGCAGTGGGGGTTGTTATGGTGTCGATGTGGTTAATGCTGAAAGCAAGTAAGTCAGAGCAGGCCGCTTTAAGGGCTCGTTTAGATAATGCCTTATCAACGAATCAAGTTAGCCAAGCCAGCATTGACACGCTCACCCAAGAAAACAGCGATGCAAATCAGTTACTGGTCAAAAGGGCTCGGCAGCACAGCACGATAGAGGAACAGCTCAATGAAGACATTGAAATGCTTCGAGGCCAGTTGGTTGGCAATGAGTGTTATCAAAAGCCTTGGCCTAGTGATGTTGCTAACAGGTTGCGCGAACCGTACTGAGTTGGTTGCAACTCAAGTCGTGATCAAGTTGCCCCCTGCAGGGCTGATTGTTCCGTGTCATAAACCAGAAATTCAAGGTACTAGCCCGTTAATCACCGCGAGTGAAGATGTACCCAAATTAAAAGCGGCCCTGAGTAAATGCGCACAGCAAACCGAAGATTATTTGCAATGGCGTGCCAAGCACGACCACGCTAAGCACACACAAAACTAAGAGAGATGAAAATGACGAAACCTGCTTTCACATCAAAACCTGTAGTAGTGACTATCGGTGCTACTGATTTTGAATTTACCCCAACGGTGCAAGATGCGAACAATTATACCAATGACATGATGCCGAATAACAAAGTGGCTCCTGCATACACGTATTTAACTCGCACTGTTAAACCAGAGCAGAAAGATGCGCTGATCGAGTTACTTGATAGTGTGCCCGGTCTAACCATTGAGCTGTTCGCAACGGTGAGTAATGCCTCTAAAGGTGGCATTGAAATCTCACTAAAAAAATAACTGACAGGGCAAAGCGGATTGAGGATAACCCACTTGAACAAGCCTTTGCCCTGCGTCGTCATTTTCTCCCCAATGAACCCGACGACGAACAAAGTTTAAGCCGCGCTATCTGGCTGGATAAAAACCAGTTTGAACGCAGCGAGCGAGCAGTAATGAGCGCAATTAGCCGATTGTTTAGTAAATAGTTGAAATCAAGAGCGGGTAAGCATCACGCATGAGTATGGAAAAGCTATTAATGCACGTGGCATTGGTTGACCAAGTTACCAAGCCACTGCAAGGCATTACCAAAGAAGTGCAATCGTCCATGGAAGCAGGCAAGCAAGGCATGCAGAACATGGCAACAGGTGGTGCAGGTTTGGTCGCTGCTGGCTTTGCTATCCAAAATGCGTTGATGCCTGCCATTGAAATGGACAGAAAACTCGGTGAGGTTAAATCACTTGGTGTCACTGATGATGCGTTAAAACAGTTACAAGCAACGGCTTTAGACTTTGCTGCTGAGTACGGTAAATCAGCAACTGAGTTTGTTGGTGCTTCCTATGATATTCAATCCGCTATTTCGGGGTTAAGCGGTGATGAGCTTTCCCAATTTACTAAAGCTTCGGGTGTGCTTGCTGCTGCGACTAAAGCTGACACTGCCACTATCACCAGTTACATGGGGACCATGTACGGGATATTTAAGAACCAAGCCACAGAAATGGGCAAAGGTGAATGGGTTGAACAAGTAGCAGGCATGACCGCCAGTGCCGTTCAAATGTTTAAGACAACGGGCAGTGAAATGAGTAGCGCCTTTACCAGTGTGGGCGCTAACGCTACATCGGCAGGCATTGCGATGTCTGAGCAAATGGCGGTCTTAGGGACCTTGCAAGCCACTATGAGCGGCAGTGAAGCAGGTACCAAATATAAAGCGTTCCTAGCTGGCGTTGCTAATGCTCAAGATAAGCTCAATTTGTCCTTTACAGACAGCCAAGGGCAAATGCTGCCAATGCTGGATATTCTCGATAAGTTGAAAGGTAAGTACGGTGACACGCTCAGCGTTGCCGAATCTGCTGACTTGAAAAAAGCATTTGGCTCAGAGGAAGCCGTAAGCATGATCAAGTTGCTCATGGCTGATACTGATGGGTTAGCAGGAAGCATTGAACAATTGGGCCAAGTCCAAGGCATGTCAAAAGCCGAAGAAATGGCAAGTGCAATGACTGACCAATGGGAACGGCTCGAAGCCTCATGGTTTGCTGTTCGTGCTGCAGTGTTTGGTGCCATTCTTCCATCTATCAATGCCATTGTGGGTTCAATGGCTAATGGCTTAGTTTACATCACTGGTTGGACAGATGAATTCCCTTGGCTTGCCGAAATTCTGGGCTATGTCGCTATTGCGGGTTTATCCCTTGGTGGTGTAGTCGCAACACTATCGCTGGTTATGGGGATTGGGCAAATGATGTCTGCAGGTTGGGCCGTCACCATGACGGGTTTAAACAGCATCATGAAACTGCTACGCATTACCACAATTGCAAGCACTGCCGCCGCTTGGTTATTTAATGCAGCTTTATGGGCGAACCCAATTACGTGGGTAGTGGCTGGTATTGCTCTGCTTATTGGTGGTGTGGCCGCCGCAATCTATTGGTGGGACGACTTAACCGCAGCATTCAAAGACACGGCTTGGTTTGATGTTATTGCCGGAGCTATTGAGGGCATTGTTGACCTGCTGAACATGATCCCCGGTGTGAATATTGAACTGGGTAGCAAGGTTGACACTCCAGAAGTGAGTGCAGCCGTTCAAGCCGAACGCAGCGCACCTCAATCTATTCAGCCAATGGCGTTCGAAGCCCCTGAAGTGCCAACGGGTAACGGTGGCAGCATTGCCGAATACAAGCAACCGGGAGCAGTGCCAACACTACCGCCAAGCATGGTTCAAAACGTAACGACTACCCATAAACCGCAAGGCGGCAACATGAACTCATACGGTGACGTTTACATCACTGCACCGAATGGAATCACACCAGACCAGTTAGCCGAATGGGATGAACTCAATGCCGGATAGCCATTTATCAGAAAGTAAAAAGTACATCGACATTAAAGTGATTGACGGTGGCTGGGATATGGACGCAGGTCAACAGCCTGCCGAATGCAGTGATTTATACAGCATCGCACAAGATATTAAGCACGCCATTATGGAATCGGGTTTGGCCCGTCAATTGGTTGCTGAACGGAACCCTGCGTTACGCGCTGATGTGATGGTGCAGATTGAGCAGTTAGCCGAGCGTGATGTGAGAGTCGTTCCCGGCACTGCAACCGCAACAGAATTAGAAGCGGGTGAAATTACCTTAACCGCAACCGCTTATGAATATGGCGAGCTAGAAGTTTCTGTAGGAGAGAACGGGCATGAGTAAACGACCAAACGCAGACTTTGTTGAGATTCTAAGTGAATCGGGTGTGCCTGTTACCGAAGATGAATTCGAAGCCAAGCTAAAACAAGAAGTCGTGGGAGCTGGCAGCAAGGTATCTAATGACTCTGAAATGTCACCGTTTTGGCGATGGGTTAGCGCTGCTGTAGTGACGCCATGTGTGTGGCTGATCAGAACATTACTAGCAGAACACGTCATGCCAAATATGTTTGTGGCAACGGCAGAGCGTTGGGCTTTAGAGCTGAAAGCTTGGGAGCATGACATCGAGCCGAAAGAGGCTAAGAAAACACAAGGCAACATCACCTTAACCAAAGCGAACGCTGCTGATGCTGTCACGATTGAAGCGGGTAAGGTGGTTCAAACCCTGCCGATTGATGGTGTGGTGTATCAAGTTCGAGTGCTTGCTGAAACCGTGATTGATGCGGGGCAGCTCACGGGCAAAGTGCAGGTTGAAGCATTCGAAGCAGGCTCTGCTTTTAACTTGCCTGCCGGTTACTTCAATATCATTCCAGAAGAGATCCCAGGCATTGTTGACGCAGTTAACGAACCTGACTGGATAACCCAATTGGGCGCAGGCGTTGAAAGCGAAGAAGAACTGGCACTGCGAATTCAGAATGCTTTCACCAGTTCGGGTGAATGGCACATTGATGATGTTTATCGCTCCATTATTTCCAGTGTTGCTGGGGTTCGTAGCGATAACATCTATTTCAATAATACAGGTGAAGTGACGCCGGGGACTGCAGAAGCGTTGATTTTGATGGAAGTCGGAGCAACGCCACTGCCCGTTCTTGACCAGTTAAATGACCACATTATGGCTAAAGGGCATCATGGCCATGGTGATGTGCTGACTTGTAAGGCTATTCCAGATACTGAGCACGATGTGATCGCCGATGTTGTTTTGGTGGCGAATTTAGACGAAGCAACCAAAGTTAACGAGCTGCTAGAAGTTGAAGACCGTATCAGGGCGGCATTTCGTGAGACTGCTGCTTATCCAGAAATGACTCGCGCCAAACCCGAGAGCCGCTTTAGCCTTTCTCGGCTTGGTACTGAAATTCATACCAATATGGTGCAGGTCGAATCGGTAAAGTTCACCGTAGGCGGCAAGGTTCAAGAGGACATTATCAGCGATCTAGAGCAACCACGTTTGAAAACGCTAACGGTAAGAGAGTAAGCCATGTCTGAACCTCAAAGTTACAACCAAGAGCAACATGCACCAGAGTTACCGGAAACGGTTATTCCATGGTGGCAAGACGGCAGCACTACATCGGAAGAAATCAAAGAACCGCACTTTCTATCAAAAGGCGTGTTTGCATTCTTTCAAATGGTTTGGGGTTGGTTGCTGTTTCCACTTCGCCAAATGGATGCGCTGACATGCAGCGAAAACACCTTGGAGCTAATGGCTTGGGATAGAGACATCAAACGCTTTGAAGGTGAACCGCTTTCTTTGTTTCGTAAGCGAGTGAAATTCGCTGCTGTGAATGCCAAAGACGCAGGCAGCGTTGCAGGGTTTAAGCGAATTTTTGAAAGGTTGGGCATTGGTATCGTCGCGTTTAAAGAACGTGAAGATGCAGTGCAGTGGGATGTTTGCACCATTGAGCTAACAGACGGTGATATTTCCAATAATACCAAGTTGGTTCAAACACTGATTGAGCAGTATGGCCGGACGTGTCGCCGTTACCGTTTTCAAGTGACGTTCCAGACAACCTTAACCGTTGCTAGTGGTGAGTTCTCACACAATTTCAGCCTGTTTTTAGCAGAGACTAAACAAGCCGTTGAAATGAATGTGAAACCACAGCCAGTTGAACATCAACAACAAGTATTTATTGCCAGCCTTTAGTGGGTCAACATTTGTATAGCCAGTTAAAGAAAATAAGGGAGGTACCCAATGAGCCAAACGGCAATCCCGCTCGAATTTGAGCGTTACTTGCAAAATCAGATTAGTGGTGGTGTTGCACCAGACATGAACGAAATGATTTTTGCGCACATTCCGGGACTAGACCCAAGCCTGCCAATTAACCGTGAAAATGGTTTGCCTGATGTTTCGCTATGGGTACATCAACAAGACATCGACCAAGTGGGCAAACTGGGTGACAACGCACTGGCGTACTCAGTTGTGATCCCCGGTACCGTTGCAGAGTTCACTTTTAATGCGATTTATCTACGTGACAAGAATGTGCCGAATTCTTGCGGAATGGTGGTGCACAAAGTCGAAGAAACCAAAGAAAATGGTATGGCGAGCACTAAGTCATTGGTGCAAGCCTATGACGGAGCCGCGCAAATCGCTGGAATTACCGTTGATGCTTCGACTTGGCAGATTGACTATCAAGCACGTTTGAAAGGTATCGAAGAAGACCACCGTTTGGCCTGCTTAGATAACTACGGTCACACGGCATTTGTTGATGGGTTTGACGTGGCCCAACAAGCTGACCCGAACAAATACAAAGTGACTCCTGGTGTTGTTTATGTCGGTGGTTTGCGTGGCATATTAACTGGTGAAGTGTTGCAAACCATCACCACTAAACCCAATGGTTTGTATGTCGATGTTGTTCGCCAAGGTACTGCGCTTTCAGTATGGGAAAACAAAGTCTCGATTGCAGTTTCAGAAACTGAGCTAACCGATTATGTGGACGGAAACGGTGATAAGCACTATGTCGCTAAACTGGCCGGAATTAATGCTGATGGTTCTGTGATTGATTGGCGTGTTAAGGGTGGTTTGGCTGAGCATGTGTTAGTTTCGCAGTTTATGCCTTATGACTCAGAGCGAGTTTATACGACTGGTGAGATTTGCTACACCAAAGACCAAGCTACGGGCGAGTTGAGCTACTGGCAATGGTATTCCAATGTTGAATCATTGGCTGGGAAAAACCCATTATTAGAAGCTAACCGACATGTTGGTTGGTCAGATAGCAGTAAACCGTTCTATTGGGTGCCATACACAGGTGATCAAATTGGTATGCCTTTCTACTGGATTGATACTAATCCGCCAGAATGGGCGGTGATGGAAATCAATGTTGATTTACCTATTGCTGTTTATTGGCGTTTAGCCCGTCGGTATCCACATTTAGTCACTGGTAACACAATTAATACTGGTGAGATTCGCGGTGAGTTCTTGCGAGTGCTCGATCAAGGTCGTGGTGTTGATTCTGGTCGTTCATCAAATGCAGCCCAGGGTCAAATGATTCAACAGCATAATCATGATATTAATATCAATAAAACTTTAGCAGCCGAAGTGGCAAGTAGTGGTTCTGGTCGCTACATTGAAGGTCATACAGGCGGAGCCGCGACATCGTATTCAGGAGGCAATGAAACTCGTCCTAGAAACGTTGCACGTGCAATGGCTATTTCTATTTAAGGAGTTAACATGAATAAATATTATTGGCCAGTTGACCCTTCAACCAAAGAAGTTAGCGAACCAGTGAAAGCAATGTACCGAGGTGGCATTCATCATATTCCACGTACAGCTTTAAAAACTAAACCCGTAGATGGAAAAGACGGTTTTGTTGTCATTGCAGTAATAGGTGATGATGGTTTAGCTATTGGTTCAGAATTGATAGAAGATCACCGAGATAAAACGGTGTATGACCAATCAAACTGTAACAAATTCCAAAAAGTAACAGAGCTTGGCCCATTGCCTGACGGCTGGACTTTAGAAGTACCAACGACAAAGTTTGATGAATGGATGAATGGTGTTTGGGTGACAAACGAAAGCAATAAATACATTGCTGAATACAACAAGGTAGATGATGCCCGCCGAGCTGCTTACTTTCAGGTTGTTACCCCGCTCATAGATGAGGCAAAAATCAAACGTGATTTGATTAAGACGCCGGAAGCGATTGCCGAAGCGGACGAACTAGAGCAACAAGCACTAGCTGCTAGGCAGAAAATCCAAGCTGAACATCCTTGGCCGACTCCGCCAGAGGTCTAGCGTATGTGGCAAGAATCTCCACTAAGTTGGCCTAGCAGTTCACAAGCAATCCAAACCAGTGCCGAGCAGGTAACAGACCAAATCGGCACAACGATGAATGATGCAGTTAGCCGCTTAACTAACCTTGAAAGTGACGCCAGTTATGGGCGTCACTCTTTAAGTGAAGAAGCGAATGCGTTAATTGGGTTGCGTGGTGATCTTGAGTCTTTGTTAAGAACTGGCACCGTACTAACCGCCACACCTTACCAATTTCAAGTTGGTACCAAGTTGGATTCGGGTTGTTACCTGAACCCACAAGCTGCAGTTAAAGCGTTAGCTGGTAAGTTGCGTGATCATGCTGATAAGTATCGACCAAATGACAATCTTCACAGTATCGCACTTATGGTGACAGCTTCACAATTAGCACAGTTCGCTAATCAGTTGACGGATCTTGTTTCCGTGTTTCCTTTGCCAGATTGGTGTCAGGTGGCTAGGCAAACTCAAGCACTAGTGACCAATGAAACCGATAAGCTTCACCAACCTGCTGCAATCGTCCAACCTCGCTTTAAACCTATGGCGAAACTCAATGCCAATCCATTGCATGACGCTTTGCATTGGCAGGGGGCACAAATCGCCACGCTCGAATCGTTAGCTGATGATGCGAACCATGTGATCGGTAAGTTGCAGGCTCTGGCAGCAAAGAGATCTACAAGGTTGGGTGATGTCAAAGCCCAGATAAATGCACTTAAAAGCCTAAAAGGTAGTATTTACGCTTTTTCTGTTTCTGGCAGTACTGAAAGTATCGCAACGCAGATTAGCCAAGCAGGTGCGCCAAACAATCATCAATTCACCGTGGCGAGTCTATTGCTTAGCCATGAACCCATGACCTTTTTTGAGGAATTGCTTTGTTAAATAAAGCTTTGGTAGGAGACAAGTTATGTTAGCTCTCGATGGTGTGCCGGTTAACTTAGACTCGATGAAAGTTGAAATGTCGATGGAGTTAAAAGACCAAGACATGAGCGGTCAATCATCGGGTACTGATATGGCAGAGCAAGGCGATAAAGGAAAGAAACTGACCTTTAGTGGTCGTGTTCCTTTCACACGTGTAGAAACGCTTACCCAGTTGTATTCGCTTGCATCGGACAAAGACGAAACCAATACACGCCGGGTTTATCGGATTGGTAATGATATTGCGTTAGCACTCAAGATTCGCAACGTAAAATTCACTGGCCGTATCAATGCGAGAGAGCATGAAACTTTACAGGCTTGGAACGTCTCTTTTGAGCTGCGAGAGCACAACAGTGTGGCAGAGCAAAAAGAGCAACGTGCCAAAGAGCAAACCAAACCAGAACAGCGAGAAAATACACGACTAAAACAGGCACTGAATAACGCAGAGGAAGCAACGCAATGAAGCTAGAGAAACGCCTGTTTATCAGTGGTGAAGAAGTCAAGCTGGTGAGTAACATGGTGAGCCTAAAGCTATCACTAGGCAGTGTTGCTATCTTTGAAGTTGAAACCAAAGCAAAGCCAGAGCCGTTTGCGTCTGTACGTTTAGATATCGGTTATGAAAATAAAATTGCTCCTTGGTTTGAAGGGTACATCGACAAAGTTCAACCTGCAGCCAACGGTTACCACAAGATCACGGTCAAAGAGCTAACAGGCATTTTGTCTAAACGTTGGGCGGTTAGCTTAGAGCACCCAACCGCAGAGCAGGTGATCGGCGTTCTTTCAGGTTTGACAGGGCTTGAATTCAATCTGCCTGAAGCGGATTACATCAAAACCACCATTCCAAACTTTGTTTGTCAGGGAACGGGCTATCAATGTTTAGAACAAATCGCCAAGGCGTTTTCTATTCCTGATTGTGTTTGGTTCCAACATACTGATCAGGTCGTGTACTTCGGTTCGTATCAAGATAGTCACTTCCACAATAAGCCGATGGCACTACCGGAAGAGTTCACTAGTCGCCAAAGTGGTAACAGTGTCACCTTTGTTTCGTTCCCTATGCTAAGGCCGGGCAGAGTCATGAACGACAAGCGAGTTAATCGAGTTGATTTGATTCAAGACGAAATGACCGCTTATTGGAAGAATGAGCTATCCGAAATACCACCGAAGAAGCGTGAAACGCTGCAGAACTTCCCAGAGTTGGCAGCAGGTTTTCATTTGCCCAAGTTTGGCCGTGTTGAGGTGGTGAGAGACGCAGCGACAGCCGGGCAAGTTGCTGACCCATTCCGCCCAAGGTTTGCGGTAGATGTTCAGGTGCTTGATGAAAACTTAAACCCAGACATTAATGTGCCTGTCTATCGTTCGATTCCATTGCCTGTTCATATGAGTGGGCATGAATCTGGATTGCTGTCTTACCCTCTAGAGGGAACATTAGTTGAAATCGCTTTCGCATATGGTCGCAATGACAGACCTATCATCCGTGGTATTTATGGCCGTGAATATGCGTTGCCGTCGATTGAGCCGGGGGAACAACTGCAGCAGCAACGTGAAGAGGTCAGCAACCGAATTGATGCAGCAGGAAATACAACCCAGAAGACCGACCAAACGCAAAACCAAAAAGCATTTGAAAAGCTAGACCAAGTAAAACGCTATCGTGGTGAATTTGGTCAGCACCATATTTTGGTTGATGAGCACAGCATTGAAGAAGTGATCGGCAAAAAGCTTATTGAAGCACTAGGCGCAATTAACCTAATAGCAGGTGATGATATTGTTCTAGGCAGTTTGGGCAACATGCAAACCGCGACTGCTGGCGAATTGGTGGAGACTATCGGCAAAGTTCGCCGAAGTATTGCCGCTGATCACCAATGGCTGCAGTCACCAAAAACGTGGGTAGGCTCGAAGCAAGAGAACGTCTTGATTCTATTGTCTGAACTTATGCAGGTAGTGAAAGAATTTGCCGACACATTAGCGACTCATACGCACAGTGGTGTTGCTTCTGGCAATGCATCTACCAAAGCACCAGTACAAGCGAGTGCCATTAGTGGCCATGGCTCGGATAGTTCCAACCTTAAAGGGCGACTCGACCCAATTACACAAACAAGTTAGCTCACAGAAACGCCCACAATCAACGCAGCCAAACGGCTGCGTTTCTTTATGCCTGCATCAAGGCAAAACCAGAACAACACCACTACGGGGCAAACAGCGACCACAGAGCCACGAAACACAAAGACCGGATGACAAAATCCGCACTCTCCTCACCCGCCTGCGCGGTTTTTCGATCAGTTTTTTTACAGTTTTAGAGTTATGAAAAATCAGAGCGCCAGAAAGCCAAGCAGATAAGGCGTAAAGCCTTTTGCTATAAGGGGATTAGGGGTGGGTTAAAGCCTCTCAAAATGGGTTATATAGCCCTATATAGAATTTCAGTCATTTCAGTTTTTTTCAGCAAATTGAAAAATTAACGATCAGAAAAGATCTAGCAACTGTTTGTAAGTTATTGATAAATAATGGTTGGTGTGTTTTTTGTCACTGTTTCGATGATCTGGAATGGATTTTTAAAGATCTCTTTTGTGTGTTGTGAAGCTAGATAGGGCAAGGCTTGAAAGCGAATTTTAGTGGATTTACATTTTTTCAAAACAGGACAGTCAAAAAATTAAAGCTCTCGTTGCTTATTTCGAGTTTATGGAGTGACGAAAAGCGGGTTTTCGTTTTGGAGTGCGGGGAAGAGTAACTAAGTGCCGTGAAGTTGTGGTGTGGACATTTTTGGGACAAACTCAATGTAGGTTGTATTTATCTAATTGTTTTAATTGAATTATATTCATCACGCTCAATAAGATCACATTTTGAATCATCCAAATCGAGGCTAGGCGCTCCAGCGTTTCTCATTTCAGTATCGGCTATTGATGATTAATAGCCCGTTAGCTCCATATAGCCAGATCCGGAATGAGAGCCTTTAATCATGATTGGCCCCTCCCAATAGGGGATCGATAGCGGCATTTTGGCATTTGGATTGAGCGCTGAGACGGTCAGTTCGATTTGTTGTGTCGGAATCGAAATTTGCCACTCTGTTGGGTAGTCACGCTTATCGATTTCAGTTTTCTTGGTGGCGGTTAGGCGGATGTCTTGCTGCTTAATCGTGATACCAGATCCATCTTTCTGCATTAACCTTGCGTGGGAATAACTCTCTTTGCCTGTCGTTGAGTTACGAAGCTGAAACACTACTAAGCTGGTTTCATCACTCAGCCTCAGCGCAAACCAATCCCAGCCTTGTTGAGAGTCGAGCAGAAACTGCGAGCTCCATTCTCTGTCAATCCAGCCTTTACCGGAAACCAGATGGTTGACGCCATCAATAGTTACCTCGCCCGATACATTAATGAATGGTTGGCTGTAATAATAGGAAGCCACTTTGCCATCGCGACTTTTAGTGCTGTAGCCTTGCTCGCCTTGCTTTTGATAAGGCGCGTTGTTGGTTAACTTTAGCGAGTATCCAAATTGCTCCGAGTTAGCGACCAATGTCGCAGGGAACAGATCATCGCTAGTCGACGTCCATTGCCAATCATCGAGATAAACACGAAACGGCGAAGTGCTTACACCTGCTAGTTCAGCTTGATCGCGAGACCACTTCTCATCGGCGTAGTGCTTGTTTTTAGTGGTGACAGCACTGTGTGCCATGTAGATTTGCTGACTTTGCCACGTGGTTTTCTCAGCGCTATTGGTACCTTCCTGTGGCGTCGTCGCGAAGCGGAATTGTGTCCACTGCACGCCTAAAGTATTGCCTTCTTCATCAATTAAGTTTGCGGTCAAATACCACCATTCATGACGAAAATCTGGATGGGCTTGATGGTCAGCAGGGAAGGTGATCTCCACGCCTTTTAATACCGGAGAAAATTGCGCTTGATCGATTGTTGTTTCATTCTCGGCTTGTGTTCCAGTGCCGAGTATCGAACCCATATTTTGAGCGGTTTGTGGTGTGGATTCATCGCACCCTAAAAGGATCAAGATGCCAAGTGTGAGAACCAAAGCTGTTATTGGTCGATTCATCACAACACCTCACTCTGCAAACTGGATACCACGGGTTTACTGACCAAACGCCACAGTGGAATCACGGTCGCAATCACAGCCACTAAAATGGTGATAGATGCGATGCTGAGTGCGTCACTCCAATTCCATACATAATTTAAACTCCAACCAAAGGCGCGCAGGGTGACGATATCCGTCAACACATAACCGACCATAGCGCCGAGTGGTAAGGCGATAACCAGAGTGAAGGCGACCAGAACAACGATTTGCCCGATTACCATTGTCATCAATTTTTTCTGACTAACACCGAGCGCATACAACCTTGCAATAGCGGCTTTGCGTGCATCAAGCAACATGAAACAGGCGCAGAACAACCCAATCACCGCCACCATTAATGTGACGCCATTAAGCGCCCGAGTGATGGCAAAGGTTTGTGAGAAGATATCTAAAGCAATCGATTTGACCTGTGCTTGATCGTAAAGCTGACTTGGGTGCAAATTCAGTTGTTGGCGTAGCTGTTCGTACACCACTTGAGGGTCGCCAGATACCTTGATTCCCAAGCTGGTGGGTAAGTCAGTAAATCCGCTTTCGAACCATAGATTAGGCGCAAGTAACACTTCACCATTCGGTGAACCGTAATCGTAGAAAATCGCCCCGACGATGAGTGTTTTGTCTTGGATCGCGTCGAGCTTGAGTTGGCTTCCAAGGGACAAGTAGAGCTTCACCGCTGTAGGTTCGCTGATCGCCACTAATTCACCTTGGTAAAAGCGCGTCCAGAAGTCATCAAGGTCGGATTGGAACACCATGGTTTGCTCAAGTGTGTCTTTGTCTTTGGTGCCGAGCAAAGTTGGTAAGCCGAGCAAGTTATCATCGACGTAGTATTGCTTATAGACGGTGTCAATATTATCAAACTGCTCTAACGCACGCTCCACATTTGCGATTTCACCTTGGGCTGGGCTAACGTAAATATCGGCATGTAAACGCTGTTCAAGCCATTGCTTTAACGTGGATTCAAAGCTACCGACTAAGGTATTCATTCCCACATTAGCGGTGACCGCGAGAAGCAACGCCATCATGGCAAGGGAAAGAGGGGAGATAAGTTCACGTAGCTCAGCGAACAGATAGTGTATTAGTCCCGATTGGGTATGTTTTTCGCTCCAGTTCGCTAGCAAACTGAGCGTTCTGGGCAGATACAAGGGAATCGACATCACTAACACACCGAGCCATGCCATGGTGAAGCGGTGATGTTCGCTCTGCCATAACCCTGCTATTGCGACAATGGTGAATACTGACCCGATAACAAACAGCTGATTTTCGTTGGACGTTTCCGGCGCTTGATAGAAACCGCCATGAGAAGAGAGTGGGTGTCGCAATCGCTGTTTAAAATGCTGCCAACATGCGACAAGCGTAGCAGCCAACGTGAGCAGCAGTGCTTGCACTAACCATTGCCACTGCCATGTACCGGGAAGCAGTGTGGCACCGTAAAGTTGCTCAAGCGTTATCGCAACGGTGGGATGTAGCCAATGGCTGAGTTGAATGCCGAAAATGAAGCCAAACGACGCGCCCAGTGTGACTAAAAGAATCAGCTCGATTAACAGAGCTGAAAACACGATGCTTGGAACAATACCGGCTTGTTGAATTTGCACCAACAGCCGATTACGTTTCAGCAAACTGTACTTCACACCGTTGTAAGCGATGAACAGACCAACCAAAAACGCCAACAAGCTCATGGCGGTCAGATTGAGGTGAAAGCTGTCGGTGATTGAACCGAGATCCGTACTTTGGTTGTTGGTAATCCATTGCCCTTGCGCGCCTATGATGCTCTGCCATTTATCCTGAGTGTCGCTCTTAGTGTCAAAAATAGCGATATAGCTCAGTTGTCCTTGCTTGTTAAGCAGTTGCTGAGCAAACCCAATGTCCATCAACATTCGGCTACCTAGCTGCCATTCATCTGGCAGCACTACCACTTGAGTGGGCACTTCATCCAAAGTGAGTGTGTCTATTTCTCCTAAGTTTCTGTGTTGCGACTGGCTCATCATCACAATGGGTTCACCCGCTAAGAGTTGCGGCAAAGGTAAGGCATTGTCGAACAGGGAAATGTTTGGCTCTTTGGCTTGAGTATTGCTTTGTTCGTCGACGCGAGAGTGGCGAGATCTTGAAGTGAGGGCAGCGACCAGCTCGCTGCCTTGAACTGACCAACGTCGACCTTGCTCATCTCTTACTCGCCCTTCAATCACAGGTAGCGCTGCGCTTAATCCACGTTGTCTTAAGCTCAAGTAAAGCGCTTCCGGCAAATAGTTTTGCCCTGCTGGTGGAATGATAAGGTTCTGCGCTTGGGCGCTAAGTTGCTCGGTCGATTCTGCATAACTGCGCTTGGCATTGAGGTTGATGGTTTGCACCGCGACAAACAAGGTGACCGCAAGCACAATGCCGATCAGAATCGCTGCGGCTTGCAATGGCGATTGACGATAGTGCGCTGCGAATAGATTTAATGTCAGTTTGGTATGGGTGAGCTGGTTGTGTGCGAAGCCAGTTTGCTTCATTGAATGACTCACAACGCTGCTGCTCTTGGTGTTAGATCTACGTTCCTTAAACAACCATCATCTAACACCAATTTTGTCTGCATAAAGTTGGCACATTCCGGGCTGTGCGTAACCAAAAGCACGGCAGTGTTGGCTTGTGTAGTGATTTCACTCAGCAGCTTCATTACCTCAATGCCTGCTTTGTGGTCGAGGTTGCCTGTAGGTTCATCGGCAAGCAGTAGTTTAGGTTTGTGAGCTAAAGCGCGTGCGATGGCGACTCGCTGTTGCTGACCGCCAGAGAGTGCGGATACGTGTCTTTCGAGTAGCTCGCTGATGCCCAATACATCAACTAAATAATCGCACCAGTCGCTCCATTTTTGTTGATTTAAATGGAGTGGGAAGGCGATGTTTTGTTTTACGTTGAGTGGGGTTAACAAGTTGAACTGCTGAAAGATAACCCCCAGCTTTTGATAGCGGTATCGACTCCATTGTGGGTCTTTCCAATCTGAGGTGTCCTCGCCATCGAGCCACAACTCGCCACCAGATAGAGGTTCAAACCCCGCAATGATGTTCAGCAGAGTACTTTTTCCGCTGCCACTCACCCCTGTCAAAGCCACGCTTGCCCCTGTCGCCAAAGCGAAGTCGACATTTTCAAACACGTGATGGGTATCTTTGCCATCAACAAAGCTTTTATTGGCACGTGCGAGTGTCACTATTGGGCTTTCCATTTCTTCTCCCTACAATCAACAGGCGCTGATTTTTTTAGCCATGGCCTTATCGGTAAACCCTTTAAACTGTAGACAACAATCTGAAAAACTAGCGATTGATATCCCGTCATTGATAACTTGTACTGTAAATTTAAAGGAATGGATCAAGAAGTGCGTTGTGCCGACTACTTTCGAGATGAGTTTTGAGATTGCCGATGGCACACAAAGTATCTGACAACTTTGTTCTTACTTCTTTTTCATTCTCATGTATTATGTGCGCCAAAATTGTATGACAAATGTGTAGCTCTGTTTCAGTATGACAAAAACCATCAACCACGCCATTTTACTTTTGGTATTAGCTAACCTGCTTGCATCCTTTTCGGATGTCTCACTAAAAGTACTTAACGGTGAAGTACCCACGTTCCAGTATGTGTTTATCCGTCAATTGCTCAGTGTGATGCTACTGCTTCCTTTTTGGCTCAAGTTACCCAGAGAGACACGTATGCAAGGTGGTTGCCGTATTAACTTCTTACGGGCGCAATTTATCCTTGTGGGCAGTGGTTGCGCGATGATTGCCATTACACATCTGACTTTGGCTACAGCGAACGCAATGTTCTATGTAGGGCCGATACTCATGCTTCCGTTATCGATTGTACTGCTGAAAGAAAAACCGACATCCTCAAAAGTGATTGCGACACTGATTGGTTTCGCTGGTGTATTGATTGTGTTGCGTCCCGAGCAATTTCACTGGGCTGCGATTGCGGGATTAGGCAGTGCGCTCGCGATGGGTGTGGGCAATATTCTGATTAAGCGACTGCACGCGGAACAGCACATTATTTCGACCTTGTTTTGGACGAGCATTATGACCCTACCGCTTGCACTAGTACTTGCTCTGCCTGCATGGGCGACGATTGAGTGGCAGCATGTTGGGTGGATCATGGCAATCAACCTATTCGTTCTTGGATACCACGCTCTGGTTGTGGTGGCTTATAAAAAAGCACCGGCAAGCCAGATTGCGCTCGCGGAATATTCGGGACTGGTGTTTGTGACCTTATTTGGTGTGATGTGGTTTGATGAGATCCCAGACATGTTGACGCTGGTCGGTATCAGTCTGATTGTCGTGCCAATGATGCCAATCAAATGGAAGACGTTGTTTAGAAGAGATAGCCATGCTTCGTTTGAGGTAGAGGCAAATCAACCTAAGTCGTAATGTATGGTCGCGCCGATGCGTGAACAAAATGCATCGCTGAGATAAGAGATAAGAGATAAGAGATAAATTGATTGGCTCTCTATTGACGATATACTGATAGGGTCGTTAAAAGGGAGCCGCATGATTACTTGGAAACATCCCAATAAGTCCGATTGGGCGGAGATAGCGAGTCGGTTTGGTTTTAGCGACCAACCTCATCTGATTCGACAAATGAAGCAAGTCATTGGGGTGACACCGTCGGGTTACTTAAATGCTCGAGACTTAGTCATAGATGCTTATGGCGACTTTGAGCCGGGAGAGTTTCTGTTATAAAGTATAAAAGTATAAAAGTATAAAAGTCGCAAATATTCAATCCTGCACGGCGCTCAACTCTTATTATTAGCCTCTATTCAAAACAAGGTAATACCCAATGTCTTTCTCTCTATTCAAGCAAGGTCAAGCCGTACCTCTAAGTGACACATTGACCATCCAGTTGATCACTCAAGATGATCTTAAAGACATCGTTGCTATGCTCGATAACCCTAATGTTGCTAAGTATCTTTTTTTCGCTCCAGCGCCGATTGAATTGTATGAAGGTTTTTTCAACCCAATCATTGAAAACACCCAGCAATCGGTAGCAAAGGGAGAGTGGCCTGAAAATCCAACGGCAATTATTCGAGATCTTGATGGAAGATATATGGGGATGACAGGCTTACCTGGCGTAATGTTCATGCAAGGCAACTTTGAAGTGGGGTATCAACTTGCAGAGCACGCCTGGCGACAAGGTATAGCTACGTTAGCGTGTGCTTTTATGACAAAACTGGCTTTTGTTGAGCTCGATGCTCATAAAGTGACGGCAGATTGTTACCTAGGCAATGTCGGCTCGTATAAAACCATGGAAAAGTGTGGCTACATTTTAGAAGGCACGCAAAAGGACTACTATAAAGTAGAGTCCGGGTTTGATGACCGAGTGCTGTATGGCATAACCAAAGCCCAGTTCGAAGCGCGTTAATTGCGGCTTAAGTACCACGGTTGTTGTCGACAAATCGACGTCATACCTGCCCTAAGATAACAGGCTAGAGCAGGGCGATAAGTATTCCGCCGATCGTTGCCGCAGCGGACAAGTATTGCCCTGCTGAATATGAGCCATCGTTCTCTTCTTCAATCTTGTCAGGGTGATCCATACCTAATGCGCCATGAGCAAATGACTCCACTTTATCGGTGACTGTTGCATTCTCTGATTCGACTTTTTTCGTCTCTTTCTCTATCTCTTTAAGAGCAGATAACAGCGCTTTTCCTTCATCAGAAAGTGTGACAGTGTTTTGCTCGACCTTAACAGGCGCTGCTCTTTCAGCTTCAGTGCCTTTATTTTGTGTATTGATTTGTGATGGCGAATAGAGCTGTGTATTACTGGTTCCTATTGGTGTCATCTCGCTTCTCCTTACCTATCCTTAGACATGCTATCGGCAGAGTTATAAAAAACTTGTGCAATTAATCATCACAATGATGCTTTTTTACTCGCACGTTACATTTTCATCTGCTGAATTAAACTGACAGCTATTCTGTGATCACTGCTAATTGAACACTATTAAGCAAAGCTTATGCCGGAGAAGCTTGTATTTAAGTACTGAATGAGTAGGGGAGGGAGGCTTTAGTGATGAGCTATTTATCTCTAATTAGCCCATCGTTTGATTAATCACATTCTAGGTTCGCACCACGCTTAGATAGGTGCTTGTATGCTTTCATTCGATTCTCTTTCTGAACAAAGCGCGCCGGTGGAGAAAGCACTTTTAGTTGGTAATCCGTCGTATCCGATGAGAACTCAGTAACTGGGCTGATAACTGCTACTTTTAGATCTGGGTTACGACGTAGAATCGAAGCCGCCGTGCCTAAACCACCTTCTGTGTGGAACTTGCCTGCGACATGAATTACTTGATTATCTGGGTTCGATGCCAGGTAATCAACGATTGATTCAGCCATGGTCTCATCCCACGTAATCTGAGCGGCAAACTGCTTTTCTGTTTGCTCTGGCGTACCGTGATGCATAGAAGCCATGAACTTTTCTTTGTAAGGGCTATCGCCAATATTAACCTCAGTCGCAACCCAATCTCGCTGTTCTGAAGAAAGCTGCTCTAGGTAAGGTAATCCCTTGCGACCAATACACTGAACGAAGGGCTTTGGCGCGTTTGCTGCGATAACATCTACGTCATTCGCTTTAGCGAACTCAACCAGTGCGCGGTAATCACTTTCGTAATTTGGCCAAGC
This sequence comes from uncultured Vibrio sp., assembly GCF_947488985.1. GTDB lineage: Bacteria > Pseudomonadota > Gammaproteobacteria > Enterobacterales > Vibrionaceae > Vibrio. The sequence goes on along the minus strand of NZ_CANLBV010000014.1, from coordinate 4,427 downwards.
AGCTGCTTGAGAGATAAGAACCTGTTCACCAATCTCATCATTTAGATATTGATTCAGAGTGTCTTGATGTTCTCGAGTGAATTGTTCCATTGAAAGCGCAATGTTTGATGTTGCGTTACGGCGCGCTTTTAAGAAGTCGGTTTGGAAGCGATGAATTGCTGAGTGAGTGTGCCATTCGCCAATCAGAACCACATCGGCGTCAATCAGCTGCTCGGGTAAAGCATTGAGAGAAAGGGTTTCACCTTGTGGAGAAGCAAACTGGTAATCATAGAATGTGGAAACGGTTTCCGTTTGCGTGTTAGTCACTTGTTGAGAAGTGCTGTTTGAAGGTTGATTAGCACAAGCCGTAAGCAGGGTAGCTAATCCGATAAGAATAATACGTTGCATGAAATGCCTCCTTGAAGAACACGCATATTAAAGGAGGCAAGATGATATTTCAATGCAAACGATAATCAATATCAGTTAAATCTGTTTGCGATACACTCTCAACATAAAATCCGCTTCACAGTTGAATTGCTCAGCTTCGGTGAGTTGCTGTTTAAACTCCTCAGTCGCTTTCCAAGCAAACGGCGTCATCTGTAGCAGGTCGAATGCATCTGACCCCGATAGTTCCATCATATAGTTTAGTTGCTCTTGGTGTTCAAGCGTAAAACCTTCGATCACTTCTGGATTTTCGTCATGCAAACGAACGCCATCATAAATCGCATCACGCAGTTGGTATAGGTGTCGACTGGCTGGTGTCACGGTGATCACGACGCCATTGTCTTTGATGGTACGTTGCAGTTCTTCAGCCTTACATGGTGCGTAAATGCGCAGAATGCCATCTAAGCTGTTTTCAGCAAAGGGTAGGCGATGGCTAGAGGCTACAGAGAAATCGACAGCAGGGTAGCGCTTAGCAGCGTACTTGATAGCAATCTTAGAAATATCTAGGCCAAAAATCGCACCATTGTTTTGCTCAAGACTTAACGCTATTTCATTGGTGTAATACCCTTCGCCACAACCGATATCCAATAAGCTCGGGTTAGTCTCGGGTAGGTAGGTCGAACATAATCCAACAATCGCTTGGCGCATTGGATCGTAGTGGTTACCTTCAAGGAAGCGACGACGTGCCTGCATCATCTCTTTATTGTCGCCAGGATCTTTTGAGCGTTTGTGGTGAGCTGGCATCAAGTTGACATAGCCTTCTTTAGCGAGGTCGAACTGGTGATTCTTTTCACACTTAAACGTACGATCGTGTTGAGATAAAGGTTGGTGACACAAAGGGCATTGGTAAGTCATGGAGACCTCTAAAGGAGAATAGACAGCGCAAGTGTAACGAGCTAAAACCAAAAAGTAAAAGAGCGACATAAAGCCGCTCAAAAATCGTTTGTTATAACTGCGTTTATACGGTTATTGGGAACGAATCACAGTGATCAGTTGGTGGCTTTCACCCGGCTGGAGTGTTTTACCTGCTTCTAGGCTTGGTGCGTGCAGTGTTGATTCAACACACAACATGGTTAGGTAACCGTCGTCTTGCATGTCACCCATACCAGTAGCCCCTTCAGCCCAAGGGTTCCACAGTACCGCTGAATTGTGACCGTGATTTTCAACGGTCAGTGTGCGATCAAACTTTTTGTCAGCAACACAGATTTGTGCTTCTGGCTGAGTATAAACGCGATCAATAGTGTCGGTCAGCACCAGCTCAGAGCCGCCTTGGCAGAGCTTATTCTCTTGCAGGCTATCAATGTACTCAGTACCCATGCCTGTTGTGGTTGTGCTATGGATATCGCCAATATTGAGGTAGGTGTGCAGTGCACCAGAGAAGATCCACGGCTGCGAATCTGTGTTCTTGACATCCAGTGTCATTTTCAGCTGATCGCCAATCTCAATATTCAGTCGTGCATCAAATTGGTGAGGCCATACCGCTAGCGTTTCTTCACTAGGCTTTAGACCTAAGCTAACAATCACCCCCGCTTCGCTTTCACGGTGCTCAACCAATTGCCACTCGTTTGACCGAGCAAAACCATGTGCAGGTGCTGCAATGCGGCCAAACCAAGGCCAACAGATTGGAATACCACCACGTAAAGCCGTTTTTCCATCAAACTTAGCTTGTTGGCTCATCCAAATCAGGTCTTGTTGGCCTTGTGGTTGGAACGACACAACATGGCCGCCAAACAGTGAAATCGCTGCGTTTGCTTTATCGTGGATAATGCGAACCAGTTTTACACCTTCGTGTTCAACGATAGTGACGCTGTCAGAAAGTACAGCCAGTGCAGGTAGAGTAAGTAAATCCATTACATAGTCCTTATAAGGAAATTGAATTCAAATACCGACTAGATGGGTGCTTGTTATGGTAGGGGTGACAAGCTGAGGCTGTATTGGAATTGAATCTCACCGCTTATGCTTACAATCATATTTGTAAAAAAGTTTGCTTGAAACTCTCTTTTCCTGAAATTATCTTTGCATAAAAAATAGTCTAGTTTTAATAGATTAACCTTATTGGCTCAACAGATAGCAGGTATTAAAAAGGCGACACAAAGGTCGCCTTTTTCAAAGTCTGCTCAAAACAGTCTTCGCTAATGCTTATCTAAAGCGATTTCTAAAAAGAAATTACTTAGAGATGTGAGCGATTAGGTCTAGAACTTTGTTTGAGTAACCGATTTCGTTGTCGTACCAAGATACAACTTTAACGAATTTGTCAGTTAGAGCAACACCAGCAGCAGCGTCAAACACAGAAGTTTGAGTTTCGCCGATGAAGTCTTGAGAAACTACTGCGTCTTCAGTGTAACCAAGAACGCCAGCCATTTCGCCTTCAGAAGCTTCTTTCATTGCAGCACAAATTTCTTCGTAAGATGCAGCTTCTTTTAGGTTAACTGTTAGGTCAACTACAGATACGTTAGCAGTTGGTACGCGGAAAGCCATACCAGTTAGAAGGCCGTTTAGTTCTGGAAGAACAACGCCTACTGCTTTAGCAGCACCAGTTGAAGATGGGATGATGTTTTGAGAAGCACCACGGCCACCGCGCCAGTCTTTAACAGAAGGGCCATCTACAGTTTTTTGAGTTGCTGTAGTAGCGTGAACTGTAGTCATAAGACCAGACTCAATGCCCCACTTATCGTTAAGTACTTTAGCGATAGGTGCAAGACAGTTAGTAGTACAAGAAGCGTTAGAAACGATGTCTTGACCAGCGTAAGATGCTTGGTTAACGCCCATTACGAACATTGGAGTTGCATCTTTAGAAGGACCAGTAAGAACAACTTTCTTAGCACCAGCAGTGATGTGCTTACGTGCAGTCTCGTCTGTTAGGAAAAGACCAGTAGCTTCAGCAACAACGTCTACGTTGATTGCGTCCCACTTAAGTTCTTCTGGGTTACGCTCAGCTGTAACACGTACAGTTTTACCGTTAACGATTAGGTTACCGCCTTCAACTTCAACAGTACCGTTGAAACGGCCGTGAGTTGAGTCGTACTTAAGCATGTATGCCATGTACTCTACGTCGATTAGATCGTTAATACCTACTACTTCGATGTCTGCACGCTCTTGAGCTGCGCGGAATACGAAACGGCCGATACGGCCAAAACCGTTAATACCTACTTTGATAGTCATTGTAGTTGCTCCACAACTTAATTTCTGATTAAAGATAACTGGTAGTAAAATTACAGAATCCAGTATACATCTGCAATAGATAATCCGACTTAACTTGTTTAATGTCAAAAAAAATCGATGCTTTTCTTAACAACTGGGTGTAAGTGGTTGAAAGTTGACCATTACGGATGGTTCTGTAGCCTTCCAGTTTGGTAAAATACGTATAAATGATGATTCACTTATGAGTATATATGTACCATGTTTTTCTCGCGAGAAAGTATGTGCTACAACACGACCCATATGCAAGCCATAATATAAAAAAGTAAATATAATAAATGAGAAAGTAGGGAGATATTAATGGGATTCAAAAGGGAAAAAAGATGATAAAGCCTAATGAATACTGGCGTGAACGCCTAACCGACGATGAATTTGAAGTGTGTCGTCTGCGTGGTACAGAGGCCCCTTATAGCGGTAAATTACTGCATAACCATAAGACAGGTGTCTATAGCTGCACATGCTGCCAAGCCCCTCTGTTTTTATCGGATAACAAATACGACTCTGGATGTGGCTGGCCTAGCTTTGATGCCCCTGTAAATGATGAAGCTGTGCGCTATATAGAAGATCTCAGTCACGGAATGAAGCGGATTGAGATTCGATGCAGTGTATGTGATAGCCATTTAGGTCACGTTTTCCCCGATGGACCTAAAACAACGGGCGAACGATTCTGTGTTAATTCTGTGTCGTTAATTTTCAACAAAAATGCCGAAAACACCGAATAACTTGTAACTAGGGCGTGTTGATCTTTGCTGTACATTCCGTGTTCAACAATACATCGGTAGCCACATCAACATGAATGCCAGCGA
>NZ_CANLBV010000013.1 GCF_947488985.1 uncultured Vibrio sp. | reverse complement strand
ATACGAGATACGAGATACGAGATACGAGATACGAGATACGAGATACGAGATACGAGATACGAGATACGAGATACGAGATACGAGATACGAGATACGAGATACGAGATACGAGATACGAGATACGAGAAGCTTGCGCTACTGATGCAGTAACGCAAGTGTTTTAAATTTCGGAGTCTAGCGTTCGAGAATCACAAACTCCATGTTGTGTTTATTTTTCTCATCGGCTTGATAGCTCTCACTGAAGCTCAGCTTCCACCCCTCTCCCCAGTCAGGGAATTGCGTATCACCATCGACGGCAAAATCAATGTAAGTCAGGTACAGCTTGTCCGCCTTGGGTAAGCAGCTCTCATAAATAGAGCCACCACCGATGATCATCACCTCATCAACATCACCGACTAACGTGAGAGCTTGGTCAATTGAAGTCACAGTGGTTACTCCTTCAATCTTCAAACTCTGATCACGGCTGATCACAACATTGAATCGACCCGGTAAAGGGCGTCCGATCGAATCATAGGTCTTACGCCCCATCACCACAGGTTTGCCCATCGTTGAACGTTTAAACCATGCAAAATCGGCTGGTAAATGCCATGGCATCTGATTGTCTTTACCTATTACACGATTCTCTGCCATTGCCGCTATCATACTGATGATCATAAATCAGAAGTCCTGTCTTTGTCTAAAATGAAAGTTGACGCTAGACGATAGGTCTGCGACGGTAGAATAACAGCCCCGGCACCGCTAAGCCAACCGCCAACCCAGCGATAATGAACATCGACTTCAAGAAATTCTCCGCCAACATTTCAAGTAACTCCGGACTGTACCCTGCTCGGTTAATTTCAACCATCGCAATCATCGCCTTAAAAGCAAATACCCCCGGAACCATCGGAATTAAGGCTGCCACAGTAAAGACCTTAGGGTGGGCCAACAGTTTGTGCGACCAAAGCACCCCTATCATTCCAACTACAGTCGCAGCAAAGAATGACGCCCATTCGATAGGCGCACCAAAATGCATCATCAAATAACGGCTACCGTGCCCAATAGCGCCCCCCAATGCACAATAAATTAAGGCGCGCTGAGGAACATTAAACACCAACGCAAACCCAACCGCAGGTATCGCAGCAAAGAACATGTCGTTTAGCAAACACACAAACAGTTCAAAAATACTCATTAGTTCACCCACTCCCAAACATCTGATAAGCCCATCGCAGCGACAATACCTAAGCTGGTCGCTAGAGTTAGCAAACTGGCCATGGTAAAACGCGCTAACCCCATATTCATGTGGCCTTTTAGCATATCTGCGACAGAGTTAATCAAAGGAAAACCAGGCACTAACATCAATACCGATGAAGCCATCACGATCGTGGGTTGACCGCCAATATTGTAAAGCACAGCCTGCGCTGAAATAGTCGTGGTGACAAAGGCTGTAATGGCGAAGTTTAATAACGGGTTGAAATGACGATGACCAATCTCTTGTCTGACGATCATACCGCAGGCTGAAGCGATAAAGGTCATCATAAATACCTGCCAATCTCCGCCAGCAAGACGGCTAAAAGAAGCACATGATAGACCAATCATCACCACAACAAGCCAACGGTTATAACGGGCCGGACTGATATTTTGAATCTTTTTATAGGCTAACTCATAATCGAGAATGCCTTTCTCCATCATGATACACACTCGTTGAATATCCGTGACCACGCGCATGTTGATACCGCGATCCGCACAACTCCGAGTGGTGGTAATACAGTGGTCGTCCAGTACCGTGGTCACAACCAACGCGTTGGCAGACAATGCAACTTCAACGTCATCCACACCACAAGCGATACCAATACGGCGCATGATATCGCCAACTAATGTACTCTCAGCACCGTGTGCCAGTAACATCTGCCCAGATTGAGCGACGAGTCTGGAGATCGCCCTTTGCTTTGATGCCATGATTCCCTTCCCATTGGCGTTAAATATCTAAAGACAAATTTTGCATAAAAAACGGTAAGGCATCATGATTTAGATACAAAAAAACCGCAATTTTCATTGCGGTTTAATAAAATTATCTGCAGATTTTACAAAAAGCGATAACGATTAGTCACGAACATAGATTACATGGCCGTCATCTTCTTCGTCATCCCAATCGTCCCAATCATCGTCATCTTCAGTGACAACATTCTTACCGCTCATTGCATCTTTATGGTAGTCATCCCACATAAAGTCGACTTTTTCTTCTTCTGCCACTTCTTCAACTTCACGCGGTAGGTTGTCCATGAACTCAGCCAGTTTAAAGCAAAGATCTTTGGTGCCCATCTTGTTCACCGCAGAGATCTTGAAGTACTCGCCTTCCCAACCTAGGGCATCGATGATTTCTTGAATCTTTTCGTCGGCTTCTTCTTCAGGCATCAAATCAACTTTGTTGAACACTAACCAGCGCGGCTTATCGGCCACTTTTTCGCTGTACTGTTCAAGTTCATCAATGATCGTTAGTGCATTCTGAATCGGATCAGATTGATCAATTGGCATGATATCGATCATGTGCAGCAGAACACGACAGCGCTCAAGGTGCTTCAAGAAGCGAATACCTAGGCCAGCACCATCTGCAGCGCCTTCAATTAGACCCGGAATATCGGCAACAACAAAACTCTTCTCAGGAAGCACACTTACCACACCCAAACTTGGGATCAAGGTAGTAAATGGGTAATCAGCTACCTTTGGTTTCGCCGCTGATACAGAGCGAATAAATGTCGATTTACCTGCGTTTGGTAAGCCAAGCATACCAACATCTGCGAGTAGCAGAAGCTCTAAACGTAGTTCACGAACTTCGCCTTTCGTACCCATAGTTTTTTGACGAGGCGCGCGGTTAACAGACGATTTAAAACGTGTATTACCAAGCCCGTGCCAACCACCTTTACCGACCATGACTTTTTTGCCATGTTCAGCAACTTCAGCAACGATTTCATTAGTATGGATATCAACGGCACGAGTACCTACTGGTACTTTCAGCGTAATATCTTTACCACGTTTACCAGTACAGTTACCGCCGCGACCATTCTCGCCACGCTCTGCGCTGTAGAAACGTTGGAAACGATAATCGATAAGTGTGTTCAAGTTTTCATCCGCTTGGATGTAAACGTCACCACCATCACCGCCATCGCCGCCGTCAGGGCCACCTTTAGCGACGAATTTTTCGCGCCAAAAGCTCACGGTACCATTACCGCCATCACCGGCTTCTATTTTTACTGATGCTTCATCAACGAATTTCATTTTTTAACTCCGCACTTACGTTGCGTTACCACTCATCAAGGAGTGATATAAATTCTAGCAGATCCGAATTTAGATCGATCACCTAAGATCGAGATCGATCTGCAATCAAGGAACAAATAAGGAGAGGTTCTTGGCTTTCTTTTTCTTAAAACTAAACCGTTTCTTAAAGACTAAACTGCTTCTTAAAAACCAAACTGTTTCTTAAAGACTAAACTGCTTCTTAAAAACCAAACTGTTTTTCCAAAAGCAAAACCAGAGCATCTGCTTTTTTATTCTCGCTATAAATAAAAAACCCTGCCGAATCGGCAGGGCTTTTGAATTCAGCTTGAAAGCTATAAATATAATCTAATAAAAGACTAAATTACTCAGCTTCGATGCTTACGAACTTACGGTTTTTAGGACCTTTAACAGCAAATTTCACTTTACCTTCAGTAAGAGCGAAAAGAGTGTGGTCTTTACCGATGCCAACGTTTGTGCCAGCGTGGAACTTAGTACCACGTTGACGAACGATGATGTTACCTGCAAGAACAGATTCACCACCAAAACGCTTAACACCAAGACGTTTGCTTTCTGAATCGCGGCCGTTATTAGTAGAACCGCCAGCTTTTTTATGTGCCATTGTTAAACTCTCCTAATACTTAAGCGTTAATGCCAGTGATTTTCACTTCAGTGAACCACTGACGGTGACCAGCTTGCTTACGCGAGTGCTTACGACGACGGAACTTAACGATTTTTACTTTATCGCCACGACCGTGTTGTACTACTTCTGCAGTAACCTTGCCACCTTCAACAAGAGGTGCACCAACAGCGATTTCTTCGCCGTTAGCAACAAGAAGAACTTTATCAAATTCAACAGTTGCACCAGTTTCAACGTCTAATTTCTCTAAACGAAGAGTTTGACCTTCGCTTACTCGGTGTTGTTTGCCACCAGATTGGAAAACAGCGTACATATTTTACTCCGCTTTTTCCGCACAGCCTATGGTTGTTATTTGTACAACTCGGGTGTGCGCTAAACTAATCAATAGGGCGCAGATTCTACGGGAATCATGGCGCTATGACAAGCCATATTTTTAAAAAATTGGCGAAAACCTGTTCGCCAAAGAAAAGTGCGGCAATCATGCCTTTAAGCGATGTATTAATCAACGTTTTTTAGTGTATTATTCAACAATTGAATACAATGTATAAGCCTTACAGGGTCTAACTTCAGCCGGATGAACAATGGATTTTAAAGCTATCCAGACGCTTACTGCCAACGACATGGCAAAAGTGAATGAAACAATTCAAGCCCAACTTAATTCTGACGTAAGTTTAATCAACCAGCTTGGTTTTTATATCGTTAGCGGCGGTGGCAAACGCCTACGTCCTTTACTCGCTCTTATATCAGCTCGCGCTCTTGGTTACCAAGGTGAGGATCATATTACCTCTGCGGCCTTTATTGAATTTATCCACACCGCCACCCTACTTCATGATGATGTGGTTGACGAATCGGATATGAGACGCGGTAAGGCAACCGCTAATGCAGCCTTTGGTAATGCTGCGAGCGTGTTAGTGGGCGATTTTATTTACACTCGCTCGTTCCAGATGATGACAACCCTAGGATCCTTAAAGATCCTTGGCCTAATGAGTGAAGCGGTAAACGTGATTGCCGAGGGGGAAGTTCAACAACTGATGAACTGCAATAACCCCGACACCACAGAAGAAAGCTACATGCAGGTGATCTACTCTAAGACTGCTCGCCTGTTTGAGGCCGCAACACAAATTGGCGCAATCTTGAGTGAAGCCTCACCTGAAATCGAAACCGCTATGCAGAACTATGGTAAGTACCTTGGCACTGCATTCCAGTTGATCGATGATGTGATGGATTACACAGCAGATGGCAAAGAGATGGGTAAAAATGTGGGTGACGATCTTGCTGAAGGTAAACCAACACTGCCTTTGCTTTATGCAATGCACAATGGTTCCCCTGAACAAGCAAGCATGATCCGTGAAGCGATTGAAAAAGCCAATGGAATGGATCGCCTTGACGACATAATGGCTGTAATGAAAGAAACAGGCTCTTTAGAGTACACCACCAATAAAGCCTACCAAGAAGCCGATAAGGCGATTGCAGAGCTTGCTGTACTTCCTGACTCTGACTATAAGCAAGCGCTAACTACGCTCGCACACCTGTCTGTTAAACGCAGTAAATAAGTGCGTTAGTAAATAAGCCGCTTCTAGCTTCTATATAAATAACAAAAAAGAGCCAATCGGCTCTTTTTTTAGTTCTGAACACCATTACACGAGAGCCTATTTCAATATCGGCTAGCTTCCAGTGATAGCGGTAGTTGTGCCTCAATTTCTTCCAGCTCTTCCATTGGCACAGCGTATTGCTCATAGCCATTGTAAGTTTCAACCAAGGCATATTGCTCTTGCTCGTCAATTACCAATATTTTGCCTAAGCGCCCTAAATATTCGACACTCATTCCCTTTTGAACAGTCGCCATAAACTCTACCTCCACCTTGGTTATAGATACAAGTACGAACCGCTTGGCTTTCAGGATCAAAAAAGCCGATCATAATGAACGGCTCTTATTCATTCACTTTGGGGTTGAGTTAAATAGTGTCTCGCTTACTTAGCGAATTCAACACCAATCTCAATATCACCATTTAGCGTTTCAAGCATGCTGTCTAGTGCGTTGCGTTCAAAATCACTCAGTTCACCGTAGCTAAGGATCGCTTCTGCACCCTCTTTGCCTAATTTTATTGGCTGAGCGAAGAATGGTGCATGCTCGCCTTCACCTTCAACGTATGCACACTCGATCACGTTCTCTTCACCTTGAAGTGCTTTTACTAGTGCAAGACCGAAACGACACGCCGCTTGGCCCATCGATAGAGTGGCACTACCGCCGCCCGCTTTCGCTTCTACTACTTCAGTACCCGCATTTTGAATACGAGTTGTCAGTGCTGCAACTTCTTCCGCCGTGAACTCAACATTTTCAACTTGAGAAAGTAGAGGAAGAATCGTTACACCTGAGTGACCACCGATAACAGGAACACGAATGTCACCTGGATCTTTATCTTTCAGCTCCGCGACAAACGTTTCAGAACGAATCACATCAAGCGTCGTCACACCGAATAGGCGGCGTTTATCGTAAATACCCGCTTTCTTCAGCACTTCTGCTGCAATTGGTACTGTCGTGTTGACTGGGTTAGTAATGATCCCCACACAAGCTTTCGGACATACGACAGCGATCTTTTCTGCAAGAGACTTAACAATACCAGCATTCACATTAAAAAGATCCGCACGATCCATACCTGGCTTACGAGCAACACCGGCTGAAACAAGCACTACATCAGCACCTTCCAGCGCTGGTGTTGGATCTTCACCGGCATAGCCTTTGACCGAAACTGGCGTTGGAATATGGCTAAGATCGGCAGCGACACCCGGAGTAACAGGTGCAATGTCATAAAGGGCAAGATCAGAACCCGCAGGTAGGCGATTCTTTAACAGTAGGGCTAGGGCTTGACCGATGCCACCAGCGGCACCAATAACAGCTACTTTCATTGTTATTCTCCTTGAGAGCTTTCTCTTATAGATTTTTGTAGGGTAATTATTGAGCTAAATTTAAGTTAAAAACTACAATAACCACAAAGTGATTACAAATAATTAACCTCAGCTTTGCGACTTCGCGCAACTCAATAAAACCGTGCTACACAGCCAGTTCGCATTATGAAGATAATTATCTGAAATAACAAAAATAAGTCGCCTTAAATAGCACATTATTCCATTAAATATTTACAGTGATATGACTAGGGCGTGTTGATCTTTCGAGCTGTTTTTTGCAGCGAGTTGCTGGGTATTTATACAAGACAGAGGCTTCGATGTGTAGCTAGCCTACATGAGAAGCCGATAACGTAGTAGAAATGACCAGCAAACGCTGCCCGAAGGGTTCGGCTAAAAGCGTTTTACTCTTTGTTGAGGGAGATTTGCTTAGAGTGACTAGGCTACTTCCCCCTCGCCGCGATTAAAACGCTTTTATCTCGAACAAAATTTAACCACGAAAGATCAACACGCCCTAACAAATAACAGGGTTCTTTTAGCTTAAATTGAATATGTATGCGAGAATATGCAGATATTTTGTTAATACATAAGAATGACATATGCGTAATACAGAAAAACAAGACAACTTGGTTCGTGCTTTTAAGGCATTACTAAAAGAAGAACGTTTTGGTTCACAAGGCGAAATTGTCGATGCTCTAAAACATGAAGGTTTTGAAAGCATCAACCAATCTAAAGTTTCGCGTATGTTGACCAAGTTCGGTGCCGTTCGAACTCGTAATGCCAAAATGGAAATGGTTTACTGCCTACCTGCAGAACTTGGCGTTCCGACGGTTTCGAGCTCGCTAAGAGAGTTGGTGCTAGATATTGACCACAACAATGCATTAGTTGTGATACACACCGGCCCTGGTGCGGCGCAGCTTATTGCTCGCTTACTGGACTCATTAGGTAAGTCGGAAGGCATACTGGGCGTGGTCGCAGGCGATGATACCATCTTCATTACCCCTACCTTGTCAGTCACCACTAAGCAACTGTTCGACTCAGTATGCGAGCTGTTTGAATACGCCGGGTAAGTGCTTCTCGTACGATAACTGTTAACCACAATGAATGGATCACGAACGTCGTTAGGCTTCGTGAACCAGATCACATCCTAGAATATCTATACACCGCCCACCCAAAAGACACTAAATCTTTGATTTTAAAAAAGTCATTAGCAAATAAAACACAAGATTGACACGCTAATTATTAGATTTTTCAGCTATATCTTGTAACATCCGAGTAATTTTCTGCCAATTTTTGATATTATTCAGACACTTTTTCATCACATGGATTGAAAAAGATGCCGTTTCCAAATAGGAAACTCCAGAAACATCTACACTTGTTTCAGGATTAATAATGGATAAAGGAAGGGAAATTCATGGCATTTACCAAACTTATTAAAGTTGGTGCTATTGCAGCTGCTGTAATGGGCGCTGGCGCTGTTAACGCTCAAGAGTTCATCACCATTGGTACTGGTTCAGTAACGGGTGTTTACTACCCAACGGGTGGTGCCATTTGTAAGCTAGTGAACAAGGGTCGTAAAGATCACAACATTCGCTGTTCTGTAGAATCGACTGGTGGCTCGATCTACAACGTTAACACCATGCGTGCTGGTGAACTTGATTTTGGTGTAGTTCAATCAGACTGGCAGTACCACGGCTACAACGGTACCAGCAAGTTTAAAGATCAGGGCGAATACAAGAAACTTCGTGCCATGTTCTCTCTACACACAGAACCGTTCAACATCATTGCTCGTTCCGATGCTGGTATTAACAATGTGTCTGACTTAGCAGGTAAACGCGTCAACATTGGTAACCCTGGCTCTGGTGACCGTGCAACCATGGGCGTTGTAATGGACGCAATGGGTTGGACTAACGACAGCTTTAAACTGGCTTCTGAACTGAAAGGTTCTGAGCGTTCACAAGCACTTTGTGACAACAAGATTGACGCATTTATCTACATGGTTGGCCACCCGAATGGTTCAATCAAAGAAGCGACAACCTCTTGTGACGCAAAACTGGTTTCAGCAACCGGTCCACAGATCGACAAAATCGTTTCTGAAAACCCATACTACGCATACAGCACAGTGCCAGCAAGCATGTACCGTGGTACAGATGCTGACGTAAATAGCTTCGGTGTTGCTGCTACAATCGTCACTAATTCAGACGTTTCTGAAGAAGTCGCATACAACGTTGCTAAGGCTGTATTTGAAAACTTTGACACGTTCAAACGCCTACACCCAGCATTTGCGAACCTGAAGAAAGAAGATATGGTTCAAGCGGGTATCTCTATCCCACTTCACCCAGGTGCAGCAAAATACTACAAAGAAATTGGCCTTCTAAAGTAATTCTACTTTAAGCCAGCTCACCAATAAGGAGGCTTGTCCTCCTTATTGGCTTTTCCCCCTTTATAAAAAGAATCTAAGTGGAAAGAGACAAGCCTTTAAGTTGCTCCAATTTGGAGGGCTTACCTTCTTATCAAGCCTAAACGAACAGCAGCGCATTCCCCTATCTATTCACTACACTATATAGGGTATCTAATAGCGTGTAGCTATTCGTAGCAAAGGCGGACCATCAATATTTAAGGATGAAAGTACATGACGCCGACAACATCACCGTCTCCAGATGTGCAAGAAATGGTGGCACAATCAGACACAGGTGCACGTAGCCCCTTCGGCATTCAAGGCCGTATTTTATGGTTTGTGCCACTATGTTGGTCATTGTTCCAACTTTGGTACGCATCTCCGCTGCCATTCATTTTCAATTTCGCTATTTTAAACGATACCGAAGCGCGAGCAATCCACCTCACGTTTGCTATTTTCCTAGCCTTTACTGCTTATCCAGCGATGAAGAACTCGCCTCGGGATCGTATTCCAGCTGTCGATTGGATATTAGCGCTAGTCGGTAGCTTTTCCGCTTCTTATATCTATATTTTCTATACTGAGCTCGCTGAGCGCTCGGGCGCTCCAACTACATTCGATATTGTTGCGGCCGTACTAGGCATGCTGTTACTACTTGAAGCAACCCGACGGGCTTTGGGACCCCCTCTTATGGTTGTGGCAGCCTTATTCCTGCTTTACACCTTTGGCGGTCCACATATGCCAGACGTTATCGCCCACAAAGGTGCAAGCCTCAACAAGGCAATGTCACATCTGTGGTTAACAACGGAGGGGGTATTCGGTGTCGCTCTTGGCGTATCAACCTCATTCGTATTCTTGTTTGTTCTGTTTGGCGCAATGCTAGACCGTGCTGGCGCAGGTGCTTACTTCATCAAAGTCGCATTCTCACTGCTTGGCCATATGAAAGGCGGCCCTGCGAAAGCGGCCGTTGTCGCATCCGGTCTTTCTGGTTTGGTATCAGGTTCATCGATTGCTAATGTAGTGACCACAGGTACTTTTACCATTCCGCTCATGAAGCGTGTTGGCTTCCCGGGTACCAAAGCAGGTGCCGTTGAAGTTGCAGCTTCAACCAATGGTCAATTAACACCACCAATCATGGGTGCTGCTGCATTCTTGATGGTTGAATACGTCGGTATCTCTTATGTGGAAGTGATTAAAGCGGCACTACTGCCTGCTCTAATTTCTTACATCGCGCTAATTTACATTGTTCACTTAGAAGCATGTAAAGCAGGTATGACCGGCTTACCTCGTCGTCACACACCGACTATCGTGCAAAGCCTACTCTCTTTCACGGGCACTATTTTAGGCCTATGCGTGATCAGTGCGGCGGTTTACTACGGTGTGGGTTGGACGAAAGATGTGTTTGGCGCAGCGGCAACACCGATTGTCACAGTGGCTCTGCTAATCGCCTATCTTGCTCTCGTGCGCGTTTCTGCAAAATACGCCGTTGAAGGCGCCATGGAAATCAATGCCGACTTAACAGAAGTGCCCGATCCCGGCCCAACGATTAAGTCAGGCTTGCACTTCTTACTGCCTATCGTAGTGCTGGTTTGGTGTCTCACGGTTGAACGTTTCTCACCGGGTCTGTCGGCATTCTGGGCGACGGTATTTATGATCTTCATTTTGATCACTCAGCGTCCTTTGATGGCTCTGATGAACAAATCAGACGATCTTGTAGAGCAAACTAAGGCTGGCTTTGTTGATTTAGCCGAAAGCTTGGTGTCAGGTGCGCGTAATATGATCGGCATCGGTGTCGCGACAGCGGCAGCGGGTACGGTTGTCGGAGTGGTAACACTAACCGGTATCGGCCTTGTCATGACCGATTTCGTTCAGTTTATCTCTGGCGGTAACATCATTCTAATGTTGCTATTCACAGCAGTGATCAGCTTGATCTTAGGTATGGGCTTACCAACAACAGCGAACTACATCGTGGTATCTACCTTGATGGCTCCAGTCATTGTGACCCTAGGTGCAGCGCACGGTTTGATCATCCCATTGATAGCCGTTCACTTGTTTGTGTTCTATTTCGGTATTCTAGCGGATGATACACCTCCGGTAGGTCTGGCAGCATTTGCCGCCGCCGCCATTGCTAAATCAGACCCAATACGCACTGGTATTCAAGGTTTTACCTACGATATTCGTACTGCAATCTTGCCATTCATGTTCATTTTCAATACCCAACTACTGCTGATGGGCATTGAGTCTTGGTGGCACTTAGCACTCACTATTTTCTCTTCTGTGACTGCGGTACTGATCTTTGCCGCAGCAACACAGGGTTGGTGGTTCACCAAGAACAAATGGTGGGAATCGGTGCTATTGATCGTTCTGACCTTCTCTCTCTTCCGCCCTGGTTTCTGGTGGGACATGGTTTATCCAGAGAAAGTTCTTTCACCTGGAGTTGAGATCGCTCAAATCACCGAAGATCTATCTGTGGGACAATCACTAGAATTGAGAGTAGGTGGCGAAAACTTAGCAGGTAACTATTCTGAAAAGACCGTTCGCCTTCCGTTCGACGATTCTGCAATAACCAGTGAAGACCGCATCGCTTCAATGGGCTTGATGCTGATACAAACTGACGACAAGATGATTGTCGATATGGTTGAGTTTGGCAGCCCAGCAGAAGCCGCTGGTATTGACTTTGATTGGGAAATTAAATCCGTTATTCAAAATGCAGAGCGACCAATGAAAGAGTGGGTATTCTTACCTGCCCTGCTGATTTTGATTGCTTTAGCGATGAATCAAAGAAGACGTGCTCGTCAGAATGAAATTAGTGCGTAATAAATAGAGCCACTCTATTTAGCGTCTTACTTACGTAGAAAGATGATGACAGCGCTTAGTATGGCTAAGCGCTGCTTAAAAAGAGATGAATACATGTATAGACAAATCCTTGTTCCTGTTGATCTTAACGACAAAGGCTTTTCTGATAAAGCCGTCGAGCTGGCAGTATGGCATGCAAAACACAGCAATGCTGAGATCCACCTTCTGAACGTACTGCCGGGCATTCATATGTCAATGGTCGCGTCCTACTTCCCAAAAGATGCCGCTAACCAAATGAAGCTCGATGTTAAAAACCAGCTCAAAGAGTTTGCCGACAAACACATCGATGATGACGTGGTGTATAAGGTTCACATGGCTGAAGGTAAAACCTACACCACAATTCTCGACTACGCAGAAAAACTGGGGGCTGACCTTATCGTGATGCCGAGCCACAAGCGTTCGAAAATCGATAAAGTTGTGTTGGGTTCCGTCGCGAGCAAAGTGGTACAGAACTCACCAATCAATGTGTTGGTGGTTAAGCCTCAAGGCCAACTGATTTAGTCGGTAGGAAATAGGTTGACGAAAAAGGTTGGCGAATGACCAACCTTTTTTATGTCTGCCGTTTGGTGTCCGGCGTTGATGATGTGTATTAAATCACTAAATTTTGCGGCGTACCTGCGACAAATCCATCAATGTTATCCATTAAAATATCTGACAACTTTTGAATAGCACTATCACTGCCCCATGCGACATGCGGGGTTAACAGCAAGTTTGGCAAGTGACTGTTGGCCAGTAATGGATTCGACTTGTCTGCGGGCTCTTGTGTGAACACATCGCTACCGGCACCTGCAATCTCATGATCTTTCAAAGCTTCAACTAAGGCTTGTTCATCGACTAACCCACCACGTCCAGCATTAATCAATACCGCATTGGGTTTCATCATGGCTAGCTCTTGCTGTGAAATCAGGTTGCGAGTCTCATCGTTCAATGGACAGTGCAAACTGATCGCATCCGAGCGCTGTAAGACGGTTTCAAAAGGTAAATACCCTTCTCGACAAGACTTGGCTCCTTTACGCTCTGCAAATATCACCTCCATGCCAATTGCCTTCGCCAGTGCCGCCGTTGCTCGTCCTAAGCTACCGCTACCAATTAAGCCTAATGTACTGCCAGCAATGTCTTGAATCGGATGGGTAAAGAAGCAGAACTGCTTACTCTTTTGCCACTCACCCGCCTCGATATCTTGATGATAACCAACAAGGTTGCGCTTTAGTGTAAACAGCATTCCAATCACGTGCTCAGGGACCGATTGAGTCGCATAGCCTTGCACGTTAGCGACCGCGATATTGTGTGTTCGGCAGTACTCAACATCAACATTATTCACCCCGGTCGCAGAAACAGCGATCAACTTAAGCTGCTGTGCCTGCGTGAGGTTACTTTCATTAAGCACAACCTTATTGGTGATCACAACATCCGCCCCCGCGACCCGCTCAGACACTTGCTCTGGCGAGGTGAAATCATACTCAACCCATTGATAATCAAAGTTGAGTGGCTTTAGGTGAATTTGCGATGGGATGGTGGCTCTGTCGAGAAAAACGACTTTCAATTTAGGCATTGTGCATCCTTAAATAGGTATTCATAACACCATTCTAAGCTTTTAGCTTACTGTAGTCTGGAAGCTCTGGCGCAATTTCAAAGTGCTGCTCGATTTGTGGTAAAGCCTGAGGGTAAAACTCACACGGCACAAAAGCCTTAAATAGACGATGATTGACAGGGTGATAAAAGCTGAGTTCGCAAGCGTGCAGAGCAAGCCTGTCACTATAGCGAAAAGCCTCTGGCATTGCATAAAACTCATCACCCACAATAGGGAAACCGAGCGCCATACAATGCACTCGTAACTGATGAGAGCGCCCCGTAATAGGCAGTAGCTTCAATAAGGTTGTTTGTACCTCCTCCTGCTCAACCACATAGCGAGTCTGAGATGGCTTACCCTGCTCGAAACAAACTTTCTGTCTAGGTCGATTCGGCCAGTCGCACATAAGAGGCAGGTCAATCAAGCCTTCTTTCTCTTCAACCTTACCCCACACTCGTGCGTAATAGAGCTTATGAGTCAGTCGATATTGAAATTGCTTCTTCAAATAACGCTCAGCTTGTTTGTGTTTAGCGAACAGCATCAAACCAGAGGTCGACATGTCCAGTCGGTGTACAACCTGAATCTCCGGAAATTCGGCAACCAAGCGACTCCACATACTGTCGTAATGCTCTGGCAACCTTCCCGGAACAGAAAGCAGGCCTGCAGGCTTGTTCACCACCAGAATATCGTCATCTTGATAAACAATATCCACCCAAGGATCTCGTGGGGGAGTGTACTCTTGTAACGCCATTTCAGCCTCTGGTTATGGATATGGATATGGATATGGATATGGATAAATAATTTTTGGTCATTTTGTATATTTAAAAATACAATTTGCACCATTTTAGTACATATATGTTGACGACTTTACAAAACGTGGTATTGATAAGGGAACGGATAACAAGCAGTCAGCCCCAAGGAAACATAATGGAAAGCACGGTTAAAACCACCCCCGAAAAAGCAGTAACCTCCGCCCCGCTATCAAGCTTAATTAAATCTCTTGGCCCAGGCGTGATGATGGCTGCCGCAGCTGTCGGTGGCTCACACTTAGTCGCATCAACCAAAGCCGGTGCAATCTATGGTTGGCAGTTGGCTGCACTGATTATTCTTGTAAACCTGTTTAAGTACCCATTCTTTAGAGCAGGTATCCAATATACGCTAGGGACAGGTCAAAGCTTAGTGGAAGGCTATTCCAACCTAGGCCGCCCTTACCTTGTGATATTTTCGATCCTGAGCACCGTTTCTGCAATCGTCAACACCGCGGCCTTGCTGCTATTTAGTGCAAGCCTGCTCAGCTACTTCATCCCGTTTGATTTGGCGACCACCACCTTGTGTATGATCGTGCTCGCGACCTGCTTGATCATTCTGTTTGCTGGCCATTACCGCGCACTTGATACGCTGTCTAAAGCGATCATGGCGATCCTAATCATCACTACCTTAGTCGCTGTTGCGATCGCGATTGGCTCACCAGTCGAACCAGATGCGGCTTTTGTTCCACCTTCACCATGGTCATTAGCGGCCATCGGCTTTATCGTGGTGACCATGGGTTGGATGCCAGCCCCTATCGAGATCTCAAGCATCACCTCAATGTGGCTAAAAAGCCAAAAAGAGAAGCAACAAGTGACGGCACAATCGGCACTGTTCGACTTCAATGTTGGTTACATTGGCACTGCATCACTGGCGCTGGTATTTGTTGCGCTAGGCGCTCTAGTATTGCATGGAACAGGCGTTGAACTGTCTCGCTCCGGTGTTGGCTTCACTCATCAGTTAGTGGGAATTTACGCCTCTACCATTGGTGAGTGGTCTCGTCCTTTAATCGCGATTATTGCCTTCTTCTGTATCTTTGGTAGTACGATCACCGTTATCGACGGCTACTCACGTGTACTGGCCGAGTCACAGCGTCTGTTATTCAAAAAAGAAGCAAGTTCAGCCATGCTGCAAGGCTGGATCGTCATCGTATCGATCAGTGCGCTTGCGATTGTGATGTTCTTTAGCGCAGCACTGATGCCAATGCTTGATTTTGCCATGGTACTCGCTTTTGTCACGACGCCCTTCTTCGCACTGCTTAACTTCATTTTGGTAAACAAAGCCAAGCTGCCTGAGGCGCTAGCGATGGGTAACAAGCTCAAGTGGCTTTCGATTGCAGGCCTTATTTACCTGTTTGGTTTCTTAGCGGTGTTTGTCTGGTGGAAATGGTTAATGTAATCCCTCAGCCAATACATCTTTCAACAATCAATACATATTTCAACAGTCAATACACCTTTCAAACGCTAGATATAAATAAGGCCTTCATGATGAAGGCCTTATTTCATTGAAGCATTTCGCTAATTCAAAACTAGTTGTGGGAAACCACAATCAGGCGTAATGAATCAAGCTGAACCTGAGCCTTACCGATGTAACCCGTCAGTTCGTTGATTTGAGCTTCGATGACTTCTAGCTCTTCATCACGAATGTTAGGGTTAACCGCTTTAAGTGCTTGTAGGCGCTCTAACTCACCGTTCAAGTTGGTCTGCATCTCTTTCTGAGCTTGCTGACGAACCTCTTCTACCTTCGGCAGTACGTGCTTCTCACCCGCTTCGATGAGCTTGTGAATCTCACCTTGTACCGAGTTAACCAACTTGCTCGCTAAGTGACGGTTTACCGGGCTGAGCTGGCGGTTGAAGCTATCGAACTCAACCTGAGCAGATAAGTCGTTACCACGGCCATCCATCATCAAGCGAATCGGTGTTTTAGGTAAGAACTGGCTAATGCCGCTGCGTTTTGGTGCTTGTGCATCGACAAGGTAAACCAACTCAAGCAGGATAGTTCCCACGGGTAGCGCTTTATTTTTCAGTAGCGATACCGCAGATGCACCGACCCCTTCGCTCAGTAGCAGATCAATACCGCCCTGAATCATTGGGTGTTCCCAGCTAATGAAGTTCATGTCTTCACGAGAAAGCGCTGTATCACGGTCAAAGGTGATGGTTGCGCCTTCGTATGGTAAGCCCGGATAGCTTGGCACCATCATGTGTTCAGATGGCGTTACCACCAACGCATTTTCGCCCTTGTCGTCTTGGTTCAAGCCAATGGTGTCGAACAGGCTCAGTGCAAAAGAGACTAGGTTAGTATCACCGTCAGTCGACGCGATCTTTTCTGCGATCTCATGCGCTTTGTCGCCGCCGTTTGAGTGCATCTCAAGTAAGCGATCTCGGCCTTTTTCAAGATCCGATTTCAGGCTTTGATTAAGCTTAGCGGACTCTTCAATCACTTCATCAAGCTGCTCGGTGTTACCAGAAGCCAGCATCTCGATCAGCACATCAGAGTACTTATCATAAACCATACGACCCGTTGGGCACGTCTCAGCAAATGCGTTCAGACCTTCGTCAAACCAACGCGCTAGAATCGCCTGCGATGTCCCTTTCAAATAAGGAACATGAATGTCGATATCACGCAGCTGACCAATACGATCCAAACGGCCAATACGTTGCTCAAGCAAGTCTGGGTTGAACGGTAGATCAAACATCACCAATTGGTTGGCAAACTGGAAGTTACGACCTTCAGAGCCAATCTCGCTACAGATAAGAACCTGAGCGCCGCCCTCTTCTTGAGCAAAGTAAGCCGCGGCTTTATCACGCTCTAGAATCGACATCCCTTCGTGGAATACCGTGGCACGCACTCCTTCACGTTCACGTAGCGCTTGCTCTAATTGAAGCGCCGTGCTTGAACGCGAGGCAATGACTAAGATCTTTTCACTGCGCTTATCTTGGATCTTTTCGATCAGCCAATTGACGCGTGAATCAAACTGCCACCAGCTTGAGTCTTCACCCTCAAACTCTTGGAAGATCTCTTCTGGGTACAGCATCTTAATCGCACGTGCTTCGGGAGCCATTTTGCCACCGATCATGCCAGAGACACGCATCGAAGTGGTGTACTGGGTTGGAATGTCCATCGGCAGTAGGTTGACGTTACGCTTAGGGAAGCCTTTGATTGCCGCACGCGTGTTTCTAAATAGAACACGGCCTGTACCATGGCGATCCATCAGGTTATCGATCAATTCTTGACGTGCTAACGACTGCTCTTCTTCGCTGCTGTCGCCTTCGATAATGCGGAACAACAGTTCCACATCTTGCTCAGAAAGCAGTTCAGTTATCTGATTTTTCGCGCTATTTTCAAGCTTCAGCCCAGAGAAGAGTGACGTAACGGCATCAGCCACAGGTGCGTATTGATCTTCTTCTTCAACGAACGCTTCGTAATCATAGAAGCGATCAGGATCAAGCAGACGCAGACGGGCAAAGTGGCTTTCACGACCAAGCTGTTCTGGGGTTGCGGTTAGCAGCAGCACACCTGCGGTATTTTCAGCTAAACCTTCAATCACTTGGTATTCGCGGCTTGGCTTGTCTTGACTCCACTCAAGGTGGTGCGCTTCATCGACCACCAGTAGATCCCACTCACCTTCAAGCGCTTGCTCATAGCGTCTGCGGCTCTTACGCAGGAAGTCCAAAGAACACAGCACGTATTGCTGAGTATCGAATGGGTTATCCGATTCCGCGAAGGCCTCAATACAGCGCTCTTCGTCAAAGATAGAGAAGTGCAGGTTGAAACGACGCATCATCTCGACCAACCATTGGTGTTGCAGCGTTTCAGGCACCACCAACAAAATACGTTCAGCACGGCCAGACAACACCTGTTGGTGAATGATCATGCCTGCTTCAATGGTTTTACCTAGGCCGACTTCATCGGCTAGTAGCACACGTGGTGCGTGACGACGACCCACTTCATGAGCAATGTATAACTGATGTGGGATCAAGCCAGCACGCATGCCACATAAGCCACGCATTGGGCTCTTGTGTTGCTGGTATTGATTGGTCAGTGCGCGGTAACGCAATACGAAGTTGTCCATGCGATCAATTTGACCGGCATACAACTTATCTTGCGGTTTGTTAAAGCGGATCTGGTTGCTAAGGAAAATCTCACGCAGTGCCACGTCCGCTTCTTGGGTGTCTTCACGAGAACCCAAGTAGGTAATTAATCCTTTATCTTCAACAACTTGCTCAATAGATAAAGACCAACCTTCTTGGCATTCTATGATGTCGCCGACATTAAATGTTACTCGGGTTACGGGAGCATCAGTGCGTGCATAAACACGATTCTCTTCTGATGCGGCAAACATTAGTGTCACTGTGCGAGCATCCATTGCTACTACGGTACCTAAACCTAAATCGCTCTCCGTATCGCTTATCCAGCGTTGCCCCAAAGCAAATGTCATGAATCGACTACCTCAATCTTATAGTTGGAATATGGCCATGTTAACTGCAGTTTCAATCAAGAGCATTGTCGCTCTTGAACTAAAAATATAGCCAAAAATGCCTAGTTTGCTGCCACTTTTTAATCGCGCTCGCAATAATAAATATATTGAGAAAGTGGTGCAGAAAAAGGTCGCTAATCTTACTCGATGCCGTGATTTACGTCACGCTTAAAGGCCATCATTTGCTGCTTTTTTTCTGTTTTCGCCTGTGCCATCAAACTGTCAAAAATCCATGGTTAATCTATAGATAGCAGATTGCTGCTCTCAAACGAATGCCCCATATCCACTGACAAGGATAGGGCATGATTCCTCTAGATGAAGCCTAGGTGAATCGTTGACTACCACCAAAGTGAGCAACTAATCTTTAGATGAGCTTTAGCTACGTTCTATGAATGCAAAGCAAGCCGCGCAGCGGCAAGGAGATGCTATGGGCGAGACCAACCGCAAGCTATTTGTTTTAGACACCAATATCTTACTTCACGAACCCTTCGCTATATTTTCTTTCCAAGAGCATGATGTGGTTATCCCGATGACCGTGCTGGAAGAACTCGACAGAATCAAAGACAGTAAAAGAGACGTAGCTCGAGATGCAAGAGTGGCGATTCGAACCCTCGAAGATTTATTTCGCGACACGACCCCTGACCAAATATCAGAAGGCATTCCCTTTTCTAAAGAGATCAACGCGTCGGGCAGTCTTTCTATCCTCGCTGACTACGAACTTCAAGAAAGCATCAAAGCCTTTGCCGATGACAAGGCCGGCGACAATCGAATCCTCAATGCGGTTCTCTATCTGCAAAACAAACGCGCGCCCCGTGAAGTGATTCTCATCACCAAAGACATCAACATGCGCTTGCGAGCAAAAGGGGCTGGTGTTCGCTTTGTTGAAGACTATCAAACCGACCAATTGATTGATGATATCCAATACCTGACTAAAGGCTTTCAGCAACTCAAAGGTTCATTTTGGGATGGTATCGACAATGTCGAGAGTAAAATGTTAGCTGGCAAGACGCTGCACACCCTCGCAAGAGCACCTTTCGAGCCAACCTTCCTTAACCAATATGTGATTGACGAGGAGAGTGACTTTGCCGCTCGCGTCGAAGAGATTGAACCAGAAAG
Source organism: uncultured Vibrio sp. (assembly GCF_947488985.1). GTDB lineage: Bacteria > Pseudomonadota > Gammaproteobacteria > Enterobacterales > Vibrionaceae > Vibrio. The sequence goes on along the minus strand of NZ_CANLBV010000013.1, from coordinate 48,597 downwards.
CATCACGCTTAGAGACCTCAGTCGTGAAAGACTGATGAACCGTAGAGCGTGGGATATTACGCCAAAGAACGTCTATCAAGGGATGGCGATTGATGCCTTGCTCGACCCTGATATTGATCTGGTGATCCTGACAGGTGCGGCAGGCAGTGGTAAGACGCTGTTAGCCATGGCCGCTGCACTTGAGCAAACCATTGAGCGTAAGCAATTCGATAAGATCATCGTCACCCGCAATACTCCCGATATCGGCGAGTCGATAGGTTTCCTTCCCGGTACCGAAGAAGAAAAAATGCTGCCTTGGTTGGCCGCGGTGACCGATACACTGGAAGCGCTGCACAAGAATGACCACTGCGCTGAAGGCTCAATGAAATACATCTGTGATAAAGCCAACATCCAGTTCAAATCGATCAACTTTATGCGTGGCCGTTCCATTCAGAATGCGTTTGTCCTGCTGGATGAGTGTCAAAACCTCACCGCTTCACAAATCAAAACCATCATCACCCGCTGTGGTGAAGGTACTAAGATCGTCTGCTCAGGCAACCTAGCGCAGATCGACTCTTCCTACTTAACCCCTGTGACCTCAGGGCTCACCTATATGGTCGAGCGTTTTAAAAACTTCGAAGGCAGTGCCAATATCCACCTCAACGGTGTGGTGCGTAGCCGACTGGCTGAGTTTGCTGAAGAGAATATGTAAGTGCTTACTCACGAGGTTGTTATCGAATTATAAACGACTCTCAACTTGTAACCTAATCTCCATCGACAACCGGCCTCCACCGCTAACCCAGAAACAAAAAGCGCCTCATATTGGAGGCGCTTTTCAATCGAATGCTTTGCGTAAATATGGCTACTTTACAGAAGCTTACTCAGTACCACCGACGGTTAGCGAGTCGAGTTTCAATGTTGGTTGACCAACCCCCACTGGCACACTTTGACCCGCCTTACCACACACACCAACACCACGGTCGATGCTTAGGTCATTACCGACCATAGATACCTGCTGCATGGCTTCGATACCAGAACCGATTAGTGTCGCGCCTTTCACTGGGTGAGTGATCTTGCCGTTTTCAATCATGTAGGCTTCTGAAGCTGAGAATACAAACTTGCCAGAAGTAATATCCACCTGACCACCACCAAAGTTCGGTGCGTAGATGCCTTTCTCAACCGTAGCAATGATCTCTTGCGGCGTGTGCTCACCCGGTAGCATGTACGTATTGGTCATACGCGGCATTGGCAGGTGCGCATAAGACTCACGACGACCATTACCTGTCGGTGCTACACCCATTAGACGAGCGTTGAGCTTATCTTGCATGTAACCCTTTAGGATGCCGTTTTCGATGAGGGTGTTGTACTGACCGTTAACCCCTTCATCGTCGACGTTCAATGAACCACGCAGATCGGTTAATGTGCCGTCATCCACAATAGTGCATAGGCTTGATGTCACTTGCTCACCGACTTTGCCAGAGAACACAGAAGACTCTTTGCGGTTGAAGTCACCTTCTAAACCGTGGCCTACCGCTTCATGCAGTAGAACGCCCGGCCAACCCGAACCAAGAACAACCGGCATCGCTCCCGCAGGCGCAGCCACTGCTTCAAGGTTAACTAATGCTTGTCGAATCGCTTCATCGGCAAACTGGTACGCAACCTGAGTTCCGTCAGCATCACTTAAGAAGAAGTCGTAACCAAAACGACCACCGCCACCAGCACTACCACGCTCACGACGATCGCCTTTTTGTGCCAGTACGCTAATAGACAGACGCACTAGTGGACGAATGTCGCCAGCGTAAGTTCCATCAGTAGCAGCGACCAGCATCTGCTCATGCACACCACTTAGGCTTACCGACACCTCTGTTACCATCGGCTCTTTAGTGCGAATGTAAGCGTCTAACGCTTTAAGCAGTTCTGTTTTCTGTTGTTTTTCCCAACTTGCTAGTGGGTTAACTGCATCATAGTAAGCTTGGTTAGAGTTGCGCTTGAAGGCTTGCACCTTGCCGTTTTGGCCTTGTTTAGCAATACCACGAGCGGCCATGGCACTCTGCTTTAGGCCATCCAATTGGATCTGGTCTGAATAAGCAAAACCGGTCTTTTCGCCCGATACGGCACGAACACCAACACCGCAATCGATATTGAAAGAGCCGTCTTTGATGATACTGTCTTCTAGCACCAGCGACTCATGCCAGCTTGACTGAAAATAGATATCAGCATAATCAATTTGACGGGTAGCAATGCTCGCCAATGTATCTGCGATATTTTGCTCTGTAAGCCCTGTCGGGTTCAGTAGCGCTTCTTCAATTTGATTAATGCTCATAGATGGCTCTTGTTTGTAATTAAAATTGATTGGTAAATCGAGTGTGTTGCGCGATGGGCATATTCTGCCTGATTGAATCGCAACTGGATATGTCTATCTCGACCACCATACTTTTAGGATCTTGGTCTAGCTGTGCAACCACTCTTCCCCATGGATCAACCACCATGGAGTGCCCCCATGTTTCTCTTTGGCAAGGGTGCTTTCCACCTTGCCCTACCGCCACGATCCACGACTGCGTTTCGATGGCACGGCAGCGTAATAAGGTTTCCCAGTGTGCTTGTCCTGTCACGGCAGTAAACGCGGCAGGCACCACAATCACCTGCGCCCCTTGCTGACGTAGCTCAGAATACAGGTGAGGAAAGCGCACATCATAGCAAATACTCAAACCTAAGCGACCAAAAGGCGTTTCCGCTGTCACAACTCGCTCACCGGTAGTGAAAATATCCGACTCTCGATAGCATTTATGGGCATCGGCGACATCAACATCGAACATGTGTAGCTTATCGTAGTGCGTAACTAAGCTACCAAAATCGTCAATAACCAAGGTGGTGGTGGTCACGCCTTTATTTGTGGATATCGGCATACTGCCTACTACGATCCAAATCCGATGCAGCTTAGCGAGCGCTGACAGTCTCTTTTGCAGTGGACCTGCATTTAATGGCTCAGCGTACTGGTGATAGTCAGCCTTACCTCCAAAAACTAACGCGTTTTCAGGGCAAACCACCCACTTAGCCCCCAATGCTTTGCACTTTGCTACTTCTTGAGCAAGGTAATCAAAGTTCAACTCAGGACTCGGGCCAGATGTCATTTGAATCAACCCAACACAATCCATGTGCATCGCTCCTCCGTTCATTCTGATATCAAAATCAGTATTTCACTGTCTATTCTGTATTTCACGAATCTATATCAGTATCTTACCTATTAACTAACTAGCGTATTAACCACTATTCAGCCAGTTTTCTTAGCTTTTCTGGTAACTTAAACTCACCCGAACTGCGTGATAACTCACTGACAGTGGGGGAATCCAACGGCCCTTTGACCGAGTAATTCACCTGAGTAAAGACCTCAACCACAGGTGAAATAACCGTGGTCACCGCCAATACGTACAGTGCCGTTTGCGGAGCAACCGCAAAGGCCGTTAACACTGGAATGCCCGAGGTAATATCCGGGGTAAAGTTCACTTCGGCGTCGATCTGACGAGTATTGAGATCAGCGATACCTTTGATCTTCATCTCTCCGGCGACCGCATCCATGTTCAGATCGTTGGTCAGGAAGATCCCGTTTTGAATCTTGCCCGTTCCGGTAATCGAGTTGAATGCCATGCCGTTATCAAACACATCCGAGAAGTCGAGCTGCATTTTGCGAATGATCGAATCCAAGCTAAACAGACCCAGCAAACGAGCCGCACCACTCACATCGGAGATCATGCCTTTACCAAACTTGGTTTCAACGTTGCCATCAAGGGTATCCATTCTGATCCCCCAAGGCGAGCCGTCCCAACTCAGTTTGCCTTCCAAAGCGAAAGGTGCTTTTTGAATCCCAGAAGTAATGCCGAAGCGCTCCATTAACTCACTGTTGTTTTCACCTTCAATATCAACCGTTAAAACTGAATGACTGTTATCCTCTTTCAGCTCCCACCAGCCAGTGACATCGGCTTTGTTGCTACCGCTTCGAACTTGGATTTTCTTCCACTCAAGACGATCTTGCTGCCTAACCAATTCAATATCGACCTTGCCAACTTTATAGCCTTGAAGCCAAAAATCTTTCAGAGTCAGTGTCACATTCGGCATCACTTCATGGATTTTTCTATCCAAGTCAGAAATCAGTAGCGCCTGTTGATCTTTGCGTTTCAGCAATTGATCTTGCTGTGTCTGATCGCTCCACTCAGGAACAAACAGATGTAGGCGATCCAGTGACACCGTTAAGTCATAAGGAGCCAGATAGTTAATATCGCCTTCTAGCTCTTGGCTAGAGACCTCTATCTGCCATGCTTGCTTGTTCTTGCGTGCGCTAAAATCGACGTCATTCCAAGCAATACCGCCTAAAATCAGCTCCTTACTTTCAAGGGTAACACGACTCGGTGATGGAATGATTGGCGTGTTCATTTGGCTTAGCACCGCGTCGGATGGCTGCACTGGCTCCATCACCACTGCCAACCAATCGTCAGCATTAAAGTGATCGGTACGGATCAACGCGCGATGCCCTACCACTGGGCTAATTTTATAGCCTCCTCGACCCAGCACGAGATTGGTTGCCGTGAGTTTTGGTACGTCACCTGTGATATCAATCTCTGCTTGGTATTTGGTATTTGGTAGTTGCAGACGTGTGGTAATCGCTTCTTGATTACCCGACGCTTGCAACCTTGCCGAACCACTTTCGCGTAACTTCTTCGCTAATGGATAAGGGTAATCACTGGCCAAATATTTGAGATCCGACTGTAAATCGAGTTGGTAAGTAAAGCCGACATCATTGAGCAGAATATCGATCTGACTGTGCCATTGCGCATGGCCTGACAAACGACTTAACCATTGCTCCCCGACATAGGGTTCGAGAGGCTCGACATCCCAATCGCCCAACACATCGATATCAACAGCATAACTCGGGCCATTATTCTTCCCTTTGAAATCGATAGAGATACCTTGCTCAAGCAACTCTGCGGCGAGTCCGTTTGCAGTCACTACATCGTTATCAAACTCAATTCGCCCAGTCGCGTTTTCAAGCTGCATCGGCGGCGCTTCAATCTTAACGTGATTGTCATTGAGGTCGGCATAACCCCACGCTCTGGCTTCGTTTTCAGAATCAAAGGGAATATTGAGCTGAAACTCAGAAGAGACATCACCATTGACTTGCAGGGCAGTTAACGCCGCCCCTACCGAATCAACCAGTGGCGAGGCCATCATATAGTCACGCACCGCATTGCCAGACGCAGTCGCCTTGGCTTCTATTTCAATATGCCCGCCAGGGCCTAAAACTGGGATGCGCCCGGTAATGCGATCCGCCGTCACATCCATCAACTGTGCCGATCGCGAATCTAGATGCATCGCGTCATTTTCAAACAACAGATCAAGTTGAAGATCGGTGATCAATGGCCACGAGGTATCGAAACTGAATTGCGCATCTTCCAGCCCAACCCAAACCTGGAAAATACCATCATGTTTGGCATATGGGTATTGAGCCAGCTCACCGTGCCATAGCAGCTTCACCGTATCGGCTTTACCTGCTTGAATCGCCGTAGACAGGTAATCCGTCAGGTCTTGCCCCAGTGCCAGTGTCGGCAGGTAACGCCATGTTTCACCGACATTGTAAGCGTCCGCTTCGCCGTAAAAAGACAGCTGTGGGCTGGCATCATTCGGAAAATCTAAACGAAAAGCGCCCAACACTTGTAAGTCTGGCGTGGCGGCCGTGACCTTGTCTGACCAAAGCTTCCAGCCGTTATCATCTTGCTGCCAAACAATCTCAACCTGACCTTGCTTGATATTCAGCGGCGCTTGAAAAACATCACCATACGGAAACACGTCATCAATCACATGCAGGCTGGCTTTCGCTTCTGATGCCGAGCCAAACACGCTGCCTGACACCTGACTAAACCCTGGGACTAACTCCCATTGCTCAATCGCCAGCTCAGAGAAATTGGCGGAGTAACGCATGCTTTCGACGCCCGAATCCATCGATACACGAATATCCGACACCAGACCACCCGGCGCTAATAAATTGAGCATCTTGCTTGATTGCTCAGTATCTGGCATCAATTTGACTAATGGCGTCAGCGTTTCAATATCAAGCTCAGAGACATTGAGCTGCCACGGCCCATTATGCCACTTGAACGCGAAATCAAGCTCTGGCCATGGTCTGTCATCGGTTCTTAGGTTGAGTGAGTGACCATTTACTTGCCAGCCATCATCCACTGGCAGCAACTTAAAGACTCCAGACTCAATCAGTAAGTCGTGCTGTCCCTCTTCGTCCCACGTCAACTTAGAGGGTAACACCTCAACGAAGGCACTGACGGGGATGCTGTTTTTGAGGGTCAGCCAGCTATTGAGGCTGACCGTACCGGTTTCAATGCCAGACTCTTGCTGCATATAGTGAGTGAGCCACGGTTCAACTGAGATGCTGTCAGCACTAACATAGAACTCACCCGAGACATCAGTGAGCGAGCCACCGTCAACAAAGTTAGCGCTTACTAACAAGGAGTTAAGGTTGGCGTCTTTAATGCTAACCACCCCTTCAGCAAGGTGGTGTTGTCCAGAGTTTTGCCACTTTAAGGTCTCAATATCGAGCTGACGCTCCTCACCGGAAACCGAGTGGTAGAGAATGGAAGAATCTTTGGCGGTGACATCAACCAGCGTTTTGAGTAATAGGCTATCGAGCTCTTGCATGATCCGCCGTGACGAATCGGTCGACTCCTCATCAGCATTACTCTGAGCGGTAAACAGATCCACCGAACGTATATCGAGATACATTTGATTCATCACCAACTCAGCAACCACTGGGCGCATTTGCAGCAAAGATTGAATCAGATCGAACTCAACCTCGATACGCTCAACAGAAAATATCGCCTCTTCGGTATTGGGAAGGTTGGCTTGAACGCCTTGCAGCGCTATTGAAGGGTGAGTATTGCGCCAAAAACCACCGACATCTTGAATTGAGAACTCAAAACCGGAATGTTGGTTGACCCAAAGCTCAATCTCAGATTGATACTGATTTAAATTAGGTAAGGCTACGCGCAGTGTGGTGACCGCAATGGCTAGTGTGACCAGCAGAGTAACCACTAACCAAAGACATGCACGTAGAATCAGAGTGACACTTGAACTCACAAAATATCCATTACATCATGACAACATCAAACTGCTCTTGTATGTACAAAGGTTCAGCCTGGATTTTAACTTGTTTACCAATAAAGACCTTAAGCTCAGCCAACGCATGAGACTCTTCACCTTCAAGCGCCTCAACAACCGATGCCGCCGCATACACCACGAAGTTGTCAGAGTCGTAGGCACGGTTGACACGGGTGATCTCTCTAAGTATCTCATAACACACGGTTTCAACGGTCTTCACAGAGCCTCGACCTTCACAAGCCGGGCAACTGGTACATAAAATATGCTCAATACTTTCACGAGTCCGTTTGCGCGTCATCTCAACCAAACCAAGCTGTGTGAAGCCATTGATATTGGTTTTCACGCGATCTTTGCTCAGCGCCGCATCCAAAGAAGTTAGCACTCGCTTACGGTGCGCCTCCGACAACATATCGATGAAGTCGATGATGATAATGCCACCCAAGTTACGTAAACGCAGCTGACGGGCAATCGCTTGGGTCGCTTCAACATTGGTATTGAAAATCGTCTCTTCGAGATTACGGCGACCAACAAAGGCCCCCGTATTGATATCGACGGTGGTCATCGCTTCGGTTTGATCGATAATCAAGTAACCGCCCGACTTCAGCTCCACCTTACGATCCAATGAACGCTGAATCTCGTTCTCGGTATCGTACATATCAAAGATAGGTTTATCACCTTCATACAGCTCAAGCTTCTCGGTAAGCTCAGGGACGTACTCAGAGGTAAACTCTTTGAGGTTTTCATATTCAAGACGAGAGTCGACCTGAATTTTACTCAATTCTGTCCCGACAAAGTCACGTAAGATGCGTTGACTTAGGCAAAGCTCGCCGTAGAGACGAGTGCGCGCTTTGTGCTTACCACGACGTTCTAATACCTTTAACCACAAGCGTTTTAGGAATGCCGCATCTTGGGCTAATTCATGTGAGTCAGCGCCTTCTGCCGCCGTGCGGATAATGAAGCCACCGTGTTCATCACAGTAACGAGACACGGCTTTTTTAAGGCGGTGACGTTCTGACTCGCTATCAATACGTTGAGAGACGCCAACATGGCTTGCTCCCGGCATAAACACCAGATAACGAGAGGGTAAGGTAATATCTGTGGTTAGGCGCGCCCCTTTGGTGCCAAGCGGGTCCTTGACGACTTGAACGACAATGTCTTGCCCTTGACGAACCAGTTCTGAAATATCACGAACCTGAAATTGTTTCTTTTCATTTTCAGCCACGCATTCAGTGTGCGGGACAATATCGGAGGCGTGTAAAAAAGCTGCTTTCTCAAGGCCGATATCGACAAACGCGGCCTGCATTCCCGGAAGAACACGGCTGACACGACCTTTATAGATGTTTCCTACGATACCGCGCCGCGCGTCTCGTTCAACATGGATCTCTTGAAGAACTCCGCCTTCAATCATGGCCACACGAGTTTCACTCGGGGTCACATTAAGCAACAATTCAGCACTCATGGTACACCTCAGATTAGTAATTATAAGAATTCTTGCAGTAGCTGATCCGTTTCAAATAAAGGTAAGCCGACAACGGCGTAATAGCTACCTTCGATTCGGGTAACAAAACGTCCCCCTAAGCCTTGGATCCCATAACTTCCTGCTTTGTCGCATGGCTCCCCTGTTTGCCAATATTGTTCTATTTCTTGCTCAGAGAGGGGTTTAAACCATACATCGGTAGTAATGATGTCTGTCTTTTGTTTTTGATTCGAAACCACAGAAACCGCCGTCATCACTTGATGGCGCTGGTTCGATAGCTGAGTCAGCATCCGCCGACAATCAGCAAAATCCGTCGGTTTTTCGAGAACTTGCCCTTGGCTGACGACGACAGTGTCAGAACCCAGAACGACAGCGTTAGCGCCTAAAGTTGCATTATCAGAACTAAGATCTACACCTACAGCACCTAGCGCTGCATTAGCAGAACTAAGATCTACACCTACAGCACCTAGCGCTGCATTAGCAGAACTTGGAGTTGTGGCGTCAGAGTCTAGAGCTGAATTATCAAAACGAGGACCTACAGTATCAGAACCTGCAGCGACATGCTGCTTTTCAGCGGCATTCGCTGTTAATAAAGATAACGCGGCCAAAGCCTTATCTAAAGAGAGTCGCTTAACATACTGCTCAGCGGTTTCTTGAGGATGCTTACACTCTTCAATATCCGTGACAAGCACTGAAAACTCATAGCCCAACTGAGAAAGCAACTCTTTGCGGCGTGGTGAGCCAGATGCCAACACTAACGGTTTCTTGTTCATTATTGGGCTACCTAACATGCCAATGGCGACGCACGCGTCTCATCAATAAAAACACCCAAGGCCAAAGTATACAATTTATCAATGCGCTCCATAGTGATAATGGATTGAATACAACATCTTGAATCATATATTCACCAAAGAATACCAACATTTCAAATAACACAGATAACGCGGCAATGATCATCGCTTGCTGCCACAACGCCATATTCCGGATCACCAGAAAGTTCAGAGCAACAATGTACATCATAATGGCCATCATCATGCCGCGAATGCCCAATGTCGAACCAATCAAAAGATCCCACAATAAACCAAGAACTAAAGCGCTGCCCACATTCACTCGGTGAGGAACAGCCAGCACCCAGTAACAGGTTACCAACAGTAACCAAGAAGGCCTGAAGAGATCTAAGCTGCCGGGCCAAGGGATGGTTTGCAGAATAAGCGCTATCAATAATGAGCAACCAATTACCGCCTTGCTTCTTAACACGCTATTGGCCATTTTCGCCCTCTAACATTGCTTGTTCGATACTGGATTGATCCGCTTGTCTTTGTTTGTTTTCGTCTGGCCACACCAGCAGCAAGTATCTGAGCTTATCAAACTCAACCACCGGCTCGGCTTTAATGACCGCAAACTCACGTTCTGGATCGTAATCAACGGCAGAAATGTAGGCCACAGGGTAGCCCTCTGGGTAGACGCCACCTAATCCCGATGTCACCAACAGATCTTCGGGTTGAATATCGGTACTGGTAGGAATGTGCTCTAGCTGGATCTCATCAATCTTGCCATTGCCGGACGCAATCACACGGATATCATTACGGATCACTTGTACGGGAATAGCATTATTTGCATCGGTAAGCAGCAACACACGGCTATTGTGTGCGGCCACAAAAGTGACTTGACCGACAATGCCTTTCTCGTTGATCACTGGCTGACCTTCATACACCCCGTCAATCTGACCTTTATCGATCACCACTTGATGGCGATACGGCGAAGTATCGACGGCCATTACCTCTGTAACGACTTTCTTCTCATCACGGATAAACGGAGAGCCCAATAGCTTACGTAAGCGTTTATTTTCCTCTTGATACTGATCAAGAAGCGTTAATTCACTCTTAAGACGTAGGGTTTCACGTTTCAGGCTGTGATTGGATTCGATCAACCCTTTACGCGTGCTAAAGCGGTCGTATACACCATCGAACATAGTGCGAGGTAAGTTGGCTGCATACTGAATAGGTGCAACCATGCTGTTTAATAGATAGCGGACACTTGAGAAAGCATCTAAACGACTATCAGCCAGCATAAGGCTGGCTGATAAAATTACAGCAAAAAACAGGCGCAATTGTAGAGAGGGACCTCTACCAAAAATTGGCTTCATTCTATATTTGATCCTAGAGCTACATTTGATCCTATAGACGGGTCCTAGGCTCTTTACACCAAACTAGATAACCAAAGAGCCTAACACTGAATATTATTCTTCGCTGAACAGATCGCCGCCGTGCATGTCGATCATCTCTAGGGCTTTACCGCCACCGAGAGCAACACAAGTTAACGGCTCTTCTGCAACCACAACAGGGATGCCAGTCTCTTCCGTTAGCAGACGATCAAGATCTTTAAGCAGCGCACCGCCACCGGTCAGTACCATGCCATTTTCTGAGATATCAGAAGCCAGCTCTGGTGGACACTGTTCAAGTGCAACCATCACCGCCGATACGATGCCTGATAGCGGCTCTTGAAGTGCTTCAAGGATTTCGTTTGAGTTGAGGCTAAAGCTACGCGGCACACCTTCAGCAAGGTTACGGCCACGCACTTCGATTTCTCGTACTTCATCGCCAGGGTAAGCTGAACCGATTTCGTGTTTGATCTTCTCTGCCGTTGCTTCACCGATCAAGCTGCCGTAGTTACGACGAACGTAGTTGATGATCGCTTCATCAAAACGGTCACCACCGATACGTACAGAAGACGAGTAAACCACACCGTTTAGTGAGATTACGGCAACTTCAGTGGTACCACCACCGATATCGACCACCATTGAACCCGTAGGCTCAGATACGCGAAGACCAGCACCAATCGCTGCCGCCATAGGCTCATCGATAAGGTAAACCTCACGCGCGCCCGCACCTAATGCTGACTCACGAATCGCACGACGCTCAACCTGAGTTGATCCACAAGGCACACAAACCAAGACGCGAGGGCTTGGTTTAAGAACACTGTTGTCATGCACTTGTTTAATGAAGTGCTGAAGCATTTTTTCGGTTACGTAAAAGTCGGCAATGACACCGTCTTTCATCGGACGAATCGCTGAAATGTTACCCGGTGTACGACCAAGCATTTGCTTAGCAGCATGACCAACAGCCGCGACACTCTTTGCCGATCCCGTACGATCTTGACGGATAGCGACAACGGAAGGCTCATCAAGAACAATGCCTTGGCCTTTTACATAAATAAGGGTATTGGCTGTACCTAAATCAATCGATAAATCGTTTGAAAACATGCCACGAAGTTTTTTAAACATATTCTTCGCTCATCCTGCAAGAATTAGAAGACAAAAATTGCACTAAATGTACCAATGCCTTGCTGTCACGGCAAGGCATTGAGGTGTAAACATGGACTGAAAGCCGCAATTTCTTACACATTCCTAACTTAAGGGGTAAAAATTATATTATTACTGACCTGTTAAGCCACTTTCACCTCGGTAGATCACACGATCGTTACCACGATAGATACCAAACGTGACCACGGTGGAAGGATCTTGCTCTCCACTCACATCCGGTACTTTATCACTATTCCAATAGTATCTAAGCCATGGAGTATCATCCATGCTTTGCCACAACTGCACTTGCTCACGAATACTGACATCTTCGCCTTGAGAAGCCGTCAAGTTGCGAGACTCTCCATCAGAGATTTGTCCGCCATCAGAGAGTGCTACTGTAGTGGGCGAACCATCATCTTCAGACCAAATAACATCGCTAGCGCTCGTGGATGCATCAACACGTGTCGCGCTATCATCGTCATTGACAATAAAACGGCTACCGTTCCAATATTCGGTACGCAACGGAATCGCTAATTCAGCGCCGGTATTACCACCAACACTATCAAGGTTAACTCTGCCAAATCTGATATCGGGTTGCTCTGTTAGACGTTGAGGATCTCTATCCCCTTCCTCATTACGATAAGCAACGGGATCATCACTTACAGAACCTGTGTGAGTAATTGATATATCTGTTGAGTGGCCATTTGCACCGTTGTAGGGACCATCCTCATAATTGTTAGCCGTTGATAATTTTTCTAGACATAGTTCTGAATCACAGTTTGTTGAAGGAGAACTTTGACTTAATGTAAAAGTACCGATACTTCGATGATCAGAAGTAGCAGCCCACACTTTGTTAGGCACTGGAGAATGAAAACGGTCAATAAAATTTGGCTCAAATAATGAGAAACCTGCCGTTAACGTGGTATCAAATGATGCATAATTTTCAATCGCGTTTCCTAGAGCATTTAGCGCCTCAACTTGAAATTCAACACCATCAAAAGGTTGATTCATATAAGCAAAGCGTTGCTCACTTTCATCGCTTCCCGGATAATCCCAAACTGGAGTGCCGGTTGTTAAAAAATATTTCGGATAAAAACGACCGATAACTTGAGCGTCTTCATCTAACACCATCGTTAGGTACGTGGCGCTGGTCTTAAACTCAACCGAACCCACATCATCCCAAACATAATTAGAAACAACAAGCTCTGAGGAGCCACTAAAGGGACCTACATTTGGGGGAGTAATATTTAAGTTGTTATCGATAATATCTGGATAGGCTAATTCAAAAGATACATCTATAGGACCAGAATCGAGTGCATAATTCGCGGTTACGTCTAAATGACACTCATCACCGCTACCAAATATGATTGGTCGATAAGTAACAGAAAAACTCTCGCCCGAAGCCATAAAACCAGGCGCTCCCGTCGTTGTAGCCGGGTTTAGGTTGGTAGGTGCTGACGTCTGTTTAACGTCACAAATCGCAACTTTCCATGGCCTAACATAGACATTAACCACACCTTCCAATGCCTCCCAAGCTCCCCCCGTATCATCTTGACAGTCATACCCATCTGGACATTCAAATGTTGGGTCCGAAAGCTTAAAGCTCACACTTCCCGATTCATTGTAAATAATAGAGCCTGTTGCTTGGGCTGAAGAGCTGAAATTGAAAACGACAGAGCTATCACTCCAATCCCCCTCACTTTTGACCTGCAAATTCCCATCAAAAGCTCCCTGAGCGCTGGTTGGCTGAACCAATGAAAAGTCCGAAATGCTTAGGGTCTTATCCCCTCGGTAACTAGAAACAGGCGTTGCTGTCGCGTCTTTGCAAGCTAAAACGGTCAAATCAAAGTTTGCACTCTGCCCCGCCACAGCGTAAACATCACTCGCTTCAAACTTATACAGTGAGACCAAAAAGTCACCAGCGTCGTTTTGGGTTGAATCAGAGGCTAATTCTGCCTCAATGGTATAGGTACCTATTGTCGCAGTATCAAGTTCAAGAATTAATACCCCAGACGAGTTAGTCAAATAAGAGTTGCCACCGTTGTTGTTCCCTTCTATAACATCAGAGACTGTAATATCGTTCGGGATGGTCATAGTGACTTCAACCGGCTGCGTTGGTGAGTTGCCCTGAGTATCCGTCACGGTGACGGTCACTTGTGGCTTTTCACACAATAGCGAAAAATCTTTGTTCGGGGTCAAGCTCAATTGATAGCGTACTGGAGAGCTATAACAACTATTCTGCCCAAAGATAACGGTATTCGCATGATTGATAGTAAGATCATTGGTCACCACCGACCCGCCTATCGCTCCCCCTTCATTAAGCCGAATAGAATCAAATAAAAGATGCGCATTCACCACAGTTCCAGACGCAACCTTTAACGTTGCATCAGCATTAGGACCATAGAAGATCAAGTCATCCGTAGCATAATCATTACTGACCTCGACAGGGCTATTGAAAGCTAACGAGTCTTTAATCACAATCGTAGACTTCGAATTCACCTTGATTGTATTGTTGCGGCTATTAAGTGTGAGATTTCTAAAATAGTGGTAGCTATTAGCCCCAACAGACAACGTAATATTTTCGCTATTAGACAATAGCGTACCAATATACACTGTCTTATTATCAGGGAAGCGATATTCGATTGGGTATGTCGAACCATTGTGATTCAGTGTCAATGAGTTAAGGTCCGTGTTGATATCAATGACACCATCTCCTTGACCAACTGGGTGACATACGTCTCCGACCAAAGCCGCCTCACAACTACCGGTATGATCAATCTCATCAGGGCGAGCATTATTGAATACGACATCACCGCTCAAGCTTGGGAAATTAATGGAACGGAAATTAGTATCATCGACTTTTTCGCCTCCTGTCGTACAACGCCCCGTCTGGCATGTGTATGAATAACGAGAGTTATCGGTTAAATGATCAAATCCCATACGGATATTTTGGCAGTCAGTTTCACTCGGCGAGCAATATTCTCCCCCCCATCCGCCAATGAAATACTTCACAGTCTCGTCGCTAGGAAAGCTCGGCGAGCTATTGAATGTCACTTGAGAATTATCTTTCCAAGAAATAGCCGGTGCAGGGAAAATTTCACAAATATCTAGTGAGATATCGTTAACTTCAAAGGCAAAGTAACCCACTTCCTCAGGAATATGTGTACGGTCTCTAAAATCTTCATCAACAACAAAGCTAACCTGGTTCGTGTTGATATTACATCGGCGTAACCAGCCTCCGTGTCCACCTGCCCTTTCTTGCTTATTCGCAATGATCCCATCGATATGGTTCAAAGAAGTGGTTGCGTATTTATCCTCACAACCATCAAGCATTGGGTCATTACCGCTTTGACTTGGCGTATCATACCCTCTTGCAAATTGAACCTTATACCCATCAACCTCAAGATTGGAGTTGGTTGGCAATGTTGCTAAAAATGCGATCTTCTCGTCTTCATAATCATCGTTACTGCTGTGAGAAGCGCTTAACTCCAAAAACAAATCAATGTATGACGTTTCATCGGTTCGCCCAACCTTGCCAGAGGTCATCCATTTATCATGGTTATTTCGAGTTTGAATTTGATGCAATACCACCGGATTGGAAGAAAAGCCGACTCCGCCAAAATCGCTATAAAGGACTCTATCATTACTATTGGAGCCTGATTTAGCACTGGCTGCATCAGTGTTCAAATAACCCGCAATGACTTGATGGCCATTAAAATCGGCCACACCGGGCTCAATCGCAAGGTAACTGACTTCTGTTATCGGTTGGCTGTCTAAATCCGAACCGCCGCCATTCTTGGGGGCTTTAACCTGCTCGATGGTCGCTTCGGTTTTACTTACCTCGGTAACCATTAACGTTGCCGGAGCATCCGCGTCAGGGGCGCTTGAATCAATGGTGGGCATCACAAACACCAGTGGCGTGTTGGTATACGACTGAGTTAGTGAGATCTTACATTCTCCACCAGAGCACTGAACGATACCAAATTCATACTGGGCATCGTTTGAATAAACCGGCGGCGGCTCGATATCTGAGCTATCACAGACCAGGTCAGTACTGTCCCCACTATTAATATCGACGCTTTGCGGGTGAATACCTTTAAAATCTGCGGGATAATTGCCTAAAAAAGTAAAGCCCATCCCATCATCAACGTAGTAGTCTGCGGTTCCTACATTATTTCCCGATCCCGGCTGATAAATTAGTTGGACACTATAGTCGCCCCCAACAACCATGTAACTGGGATCGCGAATAAAGGGCGTATCCCCCACCGTAGGTTCATTAATATCATTGGTCCAGATAGTGTATTCCGGGCGGTTATTTCCAGACTCTTGTTCGGCCATCACAGACTCAACAAGCTGAGCGGAATTGATATTAAATGATATTTTAAATTCACCGCTCGGGTCTACGTTACAAGTCGACGCGGTCGCGACCAAAGGGAATAGGCTAAAACAAGCAACTAAAATATATCTCCATGCTTTCATCGTATTTACTCCTTCACCCACACTTCTTGATTACGTTGCACTTGGTTAACCTCTGAACCACAGACTACCGATGACTCTAAAACATAAAAAAACACCCCCTCTAACTCCCCCCGACTTGAGCATTGCAACTGATGAAGTGAGCAGCTCATCGCAGCCTGGTCTACCATAGAGCTGGCAACCGTATAAATACTGCCGCCGACATTGAGTTGATTGCCGTTACACACAGCAGCAACCTCTGAAGGTAACTGTGGATCGGGGTAAAACTGGGTCAACACATACTCATTGACGGAATGGCTGAGTAACCAAGCTTGCGTGCCAAGGAGGGTTCGAGTGTTGGAATCATTATCAGACCAGCTGGTTCGACTTAGGCTGGTCGCCAAAAAACCAAGCACCACAATGACAAAAATGACGATGATCAGCGCGCTGCCGTTTTGGGATGAGTTACGGGACATTGATCACCTGTATATCTTGCTCAAACAGCGTCGATTCGTTATTTTCGGCAAACTCCAACACCACCTCAACCAAACCGTTGCTTTGTACGGTCGCCGGTTGATAACTCAGATCACTGTTTTCAACCACGATACGATCACTGATCGTCATGCCATTTCGCGTCAAAAAGTGGTTGGCAGCCAAGCAGTATTCGACCAGATTATTTTTATCAAATACGTAATGGCGGTTACTTACCGAGCCGCCAATCAGGCTCACTGCGCCACTGGGGATAGTGAAAAAATCTTGTGTCGACAGCGAGGTGACATCTGTCAAAGCAAACACATTATTAACCCCGCCACTGGTCTCTGAATCCAACCTCAACGGCGTCTGTGGCTGGGTCGGATTAATCACCAAAGACAGCGCCTGTAGCGATGCACTGGTTGCCCCTGTATCACTGACCAGAAAATTAATATCACTGCCCGACACACTATAAAAACCAGAATCGACAATAGGATAGAAAGACACACAACCACTGCTGACTGCTGATGGGAAGATATTTGGCACGGCATGTCGCACCTCACGCGAGAGCTTCTCCAGAACAAAGCGCGCTTCTGTTTGCAATCGAAAGCGCTCAACCGAACCAAAATAGCCGCGAATGCCCAGCTCAGTAAAATTAGCCACACCGAGCAGCACAATGCTGGATACCACGATGGCTAAAATCATCTCTATTAAGGTAAAGCCTTTGTCCCTCATTGGTAGTCCCCCTTATAGGCGACCAAGGTAATCGGCGGGTTGTTACTGGCGGTGATGGTCAGGGTAATTTTTTGCATGGATTGGCTTGGTGTGGCATTACTCACCGCTAAATCAACGTCAAAGTTACGATAACTGTCACCCAGCTCTATCGGGGTGCCCGAGCTTACTGTGCCAAAATCACGCGCCAACAGGTCCGTCATGATGCTCTGGCCCAGTGCTGAGGCGCGGTTGGAGTAATTCACTTGCCCAGAAAGCGCCGATTGTGGTGCCAAGAAGGTCGAAAAGGTGAGCATCGCAAAGCCAAGCAGCACGATCACAATGATCGATTCCATCAGCGTGAAGCCACTCGCGTACGTGTGTTTGTTCATGGGCACACCTGATTGCTAGGGTAAATAAAACCTTGCGAATTAACACAAACCCAAGCGCTGTCTGAGCTGCTATTCGATGAAATAGTTATTTGAATGCCAGCCGAGGCGCTGTTTTCGGGGTTGCCTAACAGGCTAAATTCGATCGGTGAGTCCGAGCTCGATAGGGGCACAGAGGAGAAGCTGAAGTCATCGCTCTCAATCACATCACTTCGGGTTTGGCTAAGGTTGTCACAGGCCGATTGGGATCCAAGGCAGCTGTCCGAGGCAACTAAGCGTAAGCGTTCCGCTCCCGATAGCGACATATCCATATTCGATTGCATTCGATTCAGTTGCACCTGACGGATAACCGAGGTCGCCTGTTGTTGCAGGGCATACAATTCATAGCCTTGTCGACCACCAAAACGGCTGATCGCGGTGGCGGCAATAATGGCAAGCAACAGGATCACTACAATTAATTCCACTAAGGTGAAACCGCTGTTTGACTTTCGATCCATAGAAGCCCTAAGTGATTAATTTGTCTGTGTAGATTATAAGTTAGGAAATAAAACGTGAAGATTGAAGAATTGTTTAAAGCTCAAATAGGTTGAGAAGGCTGGTAAGAATACCAGCCTTACTAAAGGTTATTAACAACCGTCACCATATGTAATAAAAGCAGTTGCCGCAGAAGCTGCTGTTGGACCAGTTGCCTGGTTATAAGTTACAACACAAGTTACATCTGTAGCATTAAACCCAAAACTAATACTATCTGCTAATGCGCCTGAAACCGTACCAGTAACTTGTGTCCAGTCTGTACCTAAGCCAGTTACAGCTGCAACAATACCTGCAGACGTTGCTGCTGGGTAACCAAATGCGGTAGCAATGCCTTCAACAGCCACCCCTGATGAGACAGACTCTTCGCCTTCAATAGCTGACTTACCGTAAACAATACCCGCAGCTCCATCAATTGCGCCTTTTAAACCTTGTAACGATGAAGCTCGAGCATCATCTTGCAGGTTTAGGAAACGTGGCGCTGCGGTTACCGCAAGAATACCCAGAATTACAATTACAACCACTAATTCAATTAGGGTGAAACCGCCTTGTTTTTTCATCGTTAAGTTCCCTCTATGTTTCATTTACGCAGACTTACTGCAAAGTTACGGTCACACGACCTGTTTTAATTTCGTAAACAAATTGGTGCTCGGTATTACCTTCTAACTGAATGTAAGTACAGGTTGAATCACCAGAATTTGCTTGCGCTGAATATTTATAATTTGAGTCGCTATCAACATCATCAACAGGCCCCACTTTCGGTGGATTCTGCAATAAGTTTTCCATCAACTCAGAACAGGCTTGGTCTGAAATATCGCCAGGTGCCGCTGAAGAATCGTTATTCAGCGCCCATGGATAGCCGTCTCGAAAGTCGGTATCGACATTGTTACTATCCCTTGATCTTGTTAACCAAAAATCAACACCATCGTAGTTTACAGTATTGTATGTTTCAGCACCAATCTTCTCTGAAGGTCTTGCTTCGGCTTCCCATTGGGCCCTGGCCGATAAAACAGCGGTGGCAAAACCACCCGCTACACCCTCAATACTGGATTTTTTAGCCTCATCGGTCACATCTAAGAAGCGTGGTAAAGCGGCAACCGCCAATAAACCAACCACAACAATCACAACGACCAACTCGACAAGGGAGAAACCCTTTTGATTTTTAAGCATTTTATATCTCACCACCTAACTATTATCGCGCATTATACCTGCGCATAAGTAGAAAACCATACCAACAGCGCCAATATTTTCACAAAGCCAAAATATTGGCATTTACGCTAAATGTTTTCTTATTTAGTAATATATCTACCTGATAGTTATCACTATAATGATAACGGCAGTGAAATTTTATGTTATCACTTTTATTTTCAACACTGGGTGAATTCAGCCCAAAAATGTGACTTTGGGGATACCATTGTTGTAGCCAATGGTGGTCGTTTCGCTCAGTTCCTTCAATCGGCAGGCTGCGTCCACACCATCAGAAAACAGTCAGCGCACAATCAGCGCACTCCAAATAGCAAAACGTGAGCCTTGCTGGCTGTCTAGCATTGGCTAGCCTTTTATTGCATCCAGCATTCCCCACATTGGGAGGAAGATCCCCAGCGCTAAGATCAGCACCATACCCGCCACAATGGTTAACAGGATCGGTTCGATTCTAGCGGTTAAGGTTTTGAGATCATAATCCACTTCTCGATCATAAAAATCGGACACTTCGAGCAACAGCTCATCAATACGTCCCGTCTCTTCACCCACTGAGATCATCTGTATCACCAATGGTGTAAAAATTTCACTGTTGATCGCGGTGGAAGAGACAGTACTGCCGGCCTCAATCGCCGATTTCATCGCCTGAATACGCAGTTCGAGAAAGCGATTATCCAACGCTTCTGCCGATAGCGACAGTGACCGATTGAGCGGTACACCCGCTTTCAGCATCAAAGCAAAGGTGCGAGAAAAGCGTGACAACAAGGCTCGATTCACAACGCCACCGATGATCGGTATTTTTAGACGCAACCTGTCCCACTTCTCCAGACCCTTATCGGTTTTAACCCACGCCTTAAAAGCGAAAATAAGCCCAAAGATCACGCCAAGCATTAAGCCCCAATAATTAACAAAAAAATCCGACATACCAATCAAGATCCGAGTCGGCAGCGGCAGGTCAACGCCAAAGCGCGCGAACATCGTCGAGAACTGAGGGATAACCTTGACGTTGAGGATAAACATCGAGATCAAAATAAAACTGATCACAAAGGTTGGGTAACGCATCGCAGTTTTGATCCGCTTACGAGTCTCGACCTCTTGTTCATAATACCCAGCCAATTGCAGTAAGGCCTGATCTAAGCGACCCGTATTTTCGCCAACACTGACCATAGAGACAAATAGCGAGCTGAACACCTTGGGGTGCATCTGCATCGACGCCGCCAACGCGCGACCATTGGTTAGCTCTGCCACCACCTCTTCCAAAGCGGCCTTTAACTGCTTATTTTCGCAGTTCTGCGTCAGGCCTTTCATCGACCTCAGCAACGGCACCCCGGCCTTGGTCAAGCTGTATAATTGTCGGCAAAACAGCACCAGCACCTCAAGAGGGACGCTGGGAGAAAACAGGCTCGTAAGATCCATATCCAATACGGATCCACCGTTTTTACCCTGCTTAATCGACGTTGGAATAATGCCCTTGCTCATCAAGCTATCAGCAGCAAGGTCTTCACTATTCGCCTCCAACTGGCCAGTCACTTGGCTGCCATCGGAACTACGACCTACATAACGATAGGTTGGCATATCACGCTACCCTTAAAGATAAATCGGATCGGTTGCACCGGAAGCATCGCCCTCACCAAGGTGCATGACCTCATCGAGACTCACCACACCTTGCAGCGCAAGCTCCATTGCAGAAGCCAGTAGTGGCTTATAGTTATTGGCTTTTCTTGCGGTTTGAGCAAAGCCAACCGCGTCATTGGATCGCAAGGCATCCATCATATCTTGGTCGAGCTCTAGCATCTCAAACACACCAATACGCCCACGATAGCCGGTTAAGTTACAGTTCTGACAACCTCGTCCTTTTACAAATGGCGCGCCGACCTGATTGGGAAAGCGCCCACTCAGCCACTGTTTACGCGCTTGATCGAGTTCATCATCTACCTGACAGTCACTGCACACTTTACGCACCAAACGCTGTGCAACCACGGCTCGAACGGCACTTGCCACCAAGTAGCCCGGCGCTCCCATGTCCATCATCCGCAGCGCACTGTCGACGGCGTCATTGGTATGGAGGGTGCTTAAGACTAAGTGACCCGTTAGTGCGGCTCTTAAACCAATTTCCACCGTTTCTTGGTCTCGCATCTCACCAATCAAGATGATATCGGGATCCTGACGCAGGAAGGTTCGAAGAATCGTCGAGAAGTCGAGATTGATCTTCGGGTTAACCTGCACCTGATTAACACGCGGAAGGCGGTATTCGACCGGGTCTTCTGCGGTAATGATCTTTTTACCCGGCTCATTCAGCTCACTCAATGCACCGTATAATGTGGTAGTTTTACCCGAGCCTGTCGGACCCGTTACCAAGATCATCCCATGTGGGCGGCGCAACTGCTGGCGAAGGCGCACCAACAGATCACTAGGTATCCCTGACTCTTCAAGTTTACGTAGCCCTGCCGACTGGTTTAGCAGACGCATCACCACCGACTCACCATGTTGTACTGGCATGGTCGACATACGAATGTCGACCGACTGTCCTTTGGCGCGAATATTAAAGCGGCCATCCTGAGGCAGACGCTTCTCTGAAATATCAAGGTTAGCCATCAGCTTCAAACGCAATACCAGTGCCGGAGCGATATTCACTTCATTAAGCAAGGTTTCATGGAGCACACCATCAATACGCTGACGAAGGCGCAGCAAATTTGCATCCGGTTCAATATGAATATCCGAAGCACCGACTTGAATTGCATCTTCAAACAGCGAGTTAATCAGCTTCACCACCGTCACTTCATCACTGTCTTCTGCGGCAATATCGAAATCAAAGGCTTCATGAACTTGGTGCTCAGCACCCAGCTGCTCGGCAAAAGAGGCAATCTCTTTGGTTCTTCGATAGTAGCGGTCAAAACCTTCAACCAACTGCCTTTCAGGCGCTACCACGAACTCTAAAACGTAATCACCCAATTGCCCCAACAGTGACTCTTGAGCGAACAGATCGGCAGGATCGCTCATCGCAATGCGCAGCGTATCGCCTTGACGCCCGATCACTAATGCCCGAAGGCGACGAGCGTGCACTTCAGGCAGAAGTGGCACCGCATCGATATCAACATTAGCTCGGCTAAGGTCGATAAGAGGAATAGCCAACTGCTGCGATAAGAAGGTTAGCATCTGCTGCTCAGATAAGAAGCCCAGCTCGATCAGGGCATCACCCAGTTTACGACCCGAACTTTTCTGCGCAACCAGCGCTTGTTCGACTTGCGCTTCGGTGATGATGCCCTCTTCGACAAGCAAATCACCGAGCCTTTTTCTTAATCTAATTTGCATCACCACTCTCCTCTAACGCCTTGAGTATTTTTAATCGGTCACGGACAAAATTTTGTGATTGAGATGAGATCCCGACCCGAGTTAGCGCCCCTTGGTATGATGTTTTTGCCGCCGTAAAGTCCAACTGACGCTCTTGTTGAATCGCAAGACCTAACCACCAGCGAGCATTTTCTGAATCTACTTCGACCAGCTTTTGATAGCTCTCTAAGGCAATCTCTTGATGCTGTGATTTTTGACTGAGCGCTGCACGCATCGCTAAATAACCTTGAGTCGGATTAGGTGGCAGGTGAATTAACGGGCTTAACGCCGCTTCTTCCTGCTTGGCTTTAACCAGCAGTTTGGATAAGCCTAAGCGCAGCTTTTCACTGTTGGTATTGAGTTTTATCCCCGACTGAAACAGCTCGTAAGCTTTACGGGTATCACCCTTACCAAAATAGAGCAGCGCCAGTTTTTGACGAGCCTCTTCATCTCTTGGGGTGTAACGCAAAGCTTCGATATAGCCTTTCAGAGCCCCATTAAGATCGTTGGCATCCAGCGCCTTCTGCGCTCGAGCTTGTGCATTAGCCGACAGTTGCTCAGCCGTTAACTCAACATGCTCAATCAGCATTCCGCTCTCTTCCGAGCCTTGTGTATCGTCAGAGCTCGATGTTGGGCGGCTTTTCGCCACGCTTGCAATCAAGATAGGTTTGGGGACCGACTGAGGCTGGGCCACGTGCTCAGGGGGCGATACTGTCTGAGGTGTGGTTACCTGAGATGCTGTTACCTGAGAAGTCGCCGCTTGAGCAGGGTTCGGTGTTTGCTTATTCGATACAGGCACTGCCTCAACTTGAGCGCTTGCGACTTGCTCAAGAGGGTTTGCAGGGAGGTTTGCTGCAAGGTTCACTGAATCTGACGACACCAATTTCTTGGTTGGTGATACCAAGGGTTGAGTCACAGCCGTCTCACTGAAATCATTCGGGCTATCAACGACCAAGACCTCAATGTCTCGGGTTGAGATCGAGTTATCAACCACTGGACCTTGTGATATCGCCCATCCGCCCATCGCCAAACTGAGGGTAAAGCCAGCGGCGATCCACACTAGCGGCGAGCGTGTTTTGACTTTCGGTACCACAGCAGCTTCAACTGACGTGGTTGATTCTTTCTTTGCCAATTCAGACAAGGCGTTATTAATCACGCTCATAATAAATTCCAGCCCCACAGTATTGGCGTTTTAAATTTAGGTTTAGATACATCGTATGTGTCATGCATGGCTGAAAACAGATGTTGATTGTCGACGCTTCGCTTATCTTCACTGAACGAAAGTAACAGCGCCTTGTGACAGATTTGATTGATCAATCTTGGGATCCCTAACGAAGAGCGGAAAATCGCCTTTTTTTGGTTCAAACTGAACAGCTCTGGGCTGCCACCAGATTTCGACAGCCGGCTATCAATATACGCCGCCGTTTCATCGAGAGTCAGCGGCCTTAGCGTTGAATTAAAGGTGATCCTCTGACGAAACTGCCGAAGATGATAAGCCTCTAATCGAGCATCTAATTCAGGCTGTCCCAGTAACACGATTTGCAGGAGTTTTTTGTCTTCCGTTTCCAGATTGCCAAACAGCCGCAATGTTTCGAGCGCTTCATCCGATAGCGCTTGCGCCTCATCAAGAATCGCGATCACCCTTAAACCAGAGGTGTGCAATTCAATTAATTTATGTTGGATGCGATCAACTAAGGTCGCTGGGTTGTCGATAGTCAAACCCAGCTCTTTCGCCACTGCTTGGCGTAACTCAGCACCAGAAAGTACCGGATTGGGCAGGTAGATTAAGGCCGTACAGTCGTTGAGGTGATTCACCAGCATTCGACAAACCATGGTCTTCCCGGTGCCTACTTCTCCGCTGACCTTAATCAGCCCCTCGCCCATCTCTAACGCCGATATAACGGTCTGAATCGCTTCAAAGTGAGGCGCTAAACCATAAAAGAAATCGGTGTTTGGCGTGAGGGAGAATGGCAGCTGTTCAAAACCAAAGTGAGCTTGATACATACGGCAACCTAGCTTAGTGAGACACTGCCAATCTGGATTGAGAAAATGACCCGTTATTTTTCATCGGGAAACCACTGCTGGATCAGATCTCGAGAACGCTCTAACTCTGTTTGCCAAGTGTTCACACCAACAATGGTTGGTTTTAATAAAATCACCAGCTCGGTTTTTTGCGTCAGTTGAGTGGTATTACGGAACAAGTGGCCCAATGCGGGAATGTCACCAAAGAATGGGACTTTAGAAGTCACATCCGTGGTATTGGATTTCATCAAGCCGCCAATCACGACCACATCGCCATCTTGAGCACGAATCACTGAATCCGATTCACGAATCGAGCTTTTTGCTAAAGGAAGAGACACGAGACCTGTCGTTGAACCCAAATTCAGCTCTTTCACCTCTTCATCAACTTCAATAACTGCAGGGTGTACATGTAAGAACACGCTGCCTTTATCATCAATTTGTGGGGTGACATCCAAAGAAATACCCGAGAAGAATGGGGTTAGCTCAACCTCAGGGGCAACGTTGGCGTTATCACCACTGCCAACGGCACTGGATAAATCCGTCACGAAGTACTCATCCGTACCGACTTTAATCACGGCCTTTTGGTTATTCGCCGCGGTCACTCTTGGACTAGAAAGTACGTTAAGATCACCTTGCGTGTCCATAAAGCTCAGAACGGCCTCGAAACTGCCATCCGAAATAGTGACATTGGTTTGCCCACCGAGCAGTGAACCGATCGCATCTAGCGGCGGCAAGGTACTGAGCGGACGGTCAATAACCACCCCACCACTGCCTATCGATTTGGATAAATTCGACCAACTGATGCCCTGTTGATAGCCATCACTGAGCGTCACTTCCATGATCTTAGCTTCCAAGATCACCTGACGTTGTAAACGCTTCTGAGAAATACCTAAGAACTCGCGAACTTCACGAATCTCATCCGGGTAAGCACGTACCGTAATCACACTGGCCTGCGGGGTCACCACCACACTTTGTCCATCGCCACTGCCAATAAGGTGTGCTACCGCGGCCTCAAGTTGCGGCCAAAAATCGCTTTCAGAGGTGGTCTCAATCTCAGTCCCCCCACTTGATGTCGAATCTGATGAGCTTGAAGAGTTAGATGAACTTGACGAATTCGAGCTTGAAGAATTGGAGTCTGAGTTGGTGATCGTCCCGTTGGTGATGGTCGTCAATGAGCGACCAGAACGCTTCACTTGTAGATAATCCACAGGGATCGTCACCGTTCGCAGGCCCGCAGGGTAAACCTGAATCACTTTGCCACGCTTTTCAATATCGTAGCCATACATATCTTGAGCAACCGCCAGCACTTCGTCTAACGTAACATCGGTCAGGTTTAGGGTAAGCTGACCAGCCACGCTTGGGTGAATCGCCGCACTGTACTCGGTGCCTTTCACTAAGCTCGCAAAAAAGGTTCTCGCTTCGACATCTTTGGCCTGAATACGAAAACGCTTAACCGTTTCCACTCCTGACGCCATATCCTCAGCATTGAACTGCGGCATCAGGTCATCTTGTACCGACGAAGGGAGTTCATGCAGCGCTTTGCTGTTGGATTCATTAATCGATTCGTTTAAAGACTCTTTGATCTCAACCGGGTCTCGATGTCCCATCGAACAGCCGACTAAAGATGACACTAGAATTGCTACTACAAGTTTACGCATGTCTTATCTCAAACCTTAATTTTTCTTAATATCTAAAGAGAACATCTCTAACTTCCAATGTTGAGAGCTTCTCTGCAGAGTGACGTACTCTGGATTAATGTTCTTAACTCGATAGCCTTTGATCGCTTCTCCTTGTTCAAGGACGTGACCGTTCATGATGGCATAGCAAGGTGCATCGCCTTTACACACAATGCTTTCCAATGAAGGCAAGCGATAACGAGTTGGTGCCTGTTTGGTTGGCGCTGCTTTTTGTTGCGGCGTTTGCCAACCAAGCGGTGCAGTTGGATCTTGCGCAGCCCAAGCGATTTGGCTACTACTGACAACTAAGGACAACAATATCGTTCTAACCACCGATAAACTCCTGTCTGGTACCTAGCGTGTAGACCTCAAACACCAACCGAGCTTTAGGGTACTCTTCAACCGTATATTCAAAGGTGCGCCAGTAATAGCTTACTGGTAGAGACTCGAGTGCTTGAAGGTAATTTGAGATATCAAAATAGCTGCCCGTTAATTCCATTCTCACAGGGTGGAGAAAGTAGCCGGAATACTCACTGGTCTCTTTATTCTTTGAGATCGATTCAGGCTTTAGTGACTCAAGAGATTCAAGCTTGAGCCCACTGCCTGCGCTCAGAACGCTTTCCAACAATTGCGACATTTGAGAAGGTGAAATTAAGCCATCAACAATCTCAGCCAATTCCAGTGAAAGATCTTGGCTCTCCACCAGCAGCCTGTTTAACTCGAGATCAATCTCTTGGTCTGGATCTTTGTTTAACTTCGCCTGTAGAAGCAGTTGCTCACCCTGCAGCCTCTGATTCGACTGAGTGAGGCTCATCGTCTGAGCTTTTTTCGCCTGTAAATCGAGATACACAGGCTCAACCAGTAACGTGAAGATCAGCATGGTAAAACCAACTAAACCAGATATCAGGATCAGCCACTTTTCTCGCTGACTTAATGCAAGAAACTTATCGCTAAACTGTTTCCACTGCTGCATTATTTGCTCTCCCTACGGGTACTTAACTCAAACGTCACCACATCTTGTTCATTACGACCTATTTTGAGCTGCTCAAAGGTACGTCCGACCAGATTAAGTTCACCTTTAAACTGACCAATCCAGTTGGGGACGACATTCGCATTACGAGCGAGACCACTCAGATCTAACGTATTGTGATTCATGTAGATATGCGAAAGAGAGATGTCATTGCGACCTAATTTAGCCAGAGAATTCATCACGCCTGAATAGCCAATTTGTTGCGATTGATCGTATTGTCCAACCGCCTTCAGTGCCTCTTTTTTTGCCTGAGTTTCCCGCTTAAGACGCGCTACCGCTGCCACTTTTTCCGGAGACGGTTTATGCTTGACTAGCTGGCTATTCAACTGCTTCACTTGCTGATTAAGCTGATTCGACTCTTGCTGCAGCGCGGCTAATGCTTGACCTAAATTAGCCGCTTGATAGTGCATCACAAAGTAGTAGCCCAGCAGCAAGACACTGATAAGCCCCCAACTTGCGACAACATTGGTCAGGGTAAAATACTCTTTTTGAGGCTTTAGGTGTTCTGGGTAAAGGTTAACCTTAAACGCGTCTTTTTCAGCCGCTAGCTTAGTCAACAGGCTTTCCGAGCTTGGTCGCTGCCCTGCGACTGACAGATCTTCAGCTACCTTACTTTCAACTCGCTCTCCCTCAACCCGCTGACTCTCAGCTAACGGTCTCTCAACTCGCTCCGTCTCAACTAACAGAGAGACGCTCGAGCTCAGGGTGTTGTTTAACGCACTTTGTAGTTCTGCTTCATCTTCTTCATCACAACAGATTTTCAGCTGATGGAGCTGAGTACCTTTGATTTGAGAAGAGAGATAATCAATGGCACGTTGCAACTCTAAAGCAAGGCCGTCTAACTGCAACGCACTGGATGCTACTCCAGTTAAAGGCGGGACGACGCTACGAATCGTTCTTTGAAAACACAGGGTATGGTCAACAAATGCGCCTAGTTTAAAGTGTGAGTTGGCGCTTCTCTGCAACAGCAAAAAATTCGAGAGTTCACCGGCACTGTCACCCCAAACTTCATCTTCAGGGGCGATCCCTTTAAGCTCAACTTGCGCTGATGCCGCGACAGTAACCAGCTTATCTAACAGTTTTGTCGGTAACACATACACTTGTAACTTATTTGAGGTAGGCAACGCGACCGCACTCGCGGTGATATCTGTGACCCTTTCCGTCACCAGGTCTTTGAGTAAGAAAGGCAGTGCAACCGACCATTCACTCTCTGGGAGCTCGGGCTTATCAATCTGATAGGTTTGGTAGTAACTGGCACAAACAATCAATTGCAGGCTGTGGCTGGTAAACGCTTCGCTCTGCAGCGATTGTTTGAGTGCGCTTTCCCAATCCCCATTGACCAGTGGAATACGGGTGATGTGCAGGTCTTTATCTTTATCTGTCGATGAAACATAAACAGTGTCATTGCCCAGCAGGACCACTTGCGAACAGCCTTTGCTATTTGCGGGCTTCAGCTTGTCTAACATCGCTTTAAAATTCATGCTTAACTACTACTCTTACGCCATCGGTTTCTTCGACCCACTTTTACTACGGATTCTGTGTTCACGGTTTTTACTGCATTTTCTGCTCGATTGGGCTCAGGGATCATCTGTTTCTCTGCATCGAAATATCGACCTTGATAACCATTAATGCCGAGCTCTATCAAGGTATTCTTCTCTTGTTTGGTCTCGACCCCAACCGCGATCACTTGCGTGGCAGCGTCACCGCACGCGCCTATTAAACTGCGAACAAACAGTTGGTTCTCATGCCTCTGATCGATTTTCTTAATAAGGCTTCGATGCAGCTTAAGATAATCGACCTTTAAGTCTTTGATGTAGTGAGTGCTGACAATCGTTCGTCCAGACTGACCCACAATCACTTTACAGCCTAAGCCCCGCAACATTTTCACTACAGGTCTCATATAATCAAGATGGGCAATGAGGTGCCCCTCTGAAAACTCAAAAGCGAGCTGAGAACGGTGCTGATGAGAGAGCTGTAATAACTCATATCTGAACCACTTCAAATACGATTTGTTGGCAAATGGGGTGACATTGAGATTCACCGAATAGTTTGCGGTGCTGGTTGATTTTTTCAACGTCGCCAACAAAACTTGCAAAACGGATTGATCCATTTGAGCCTGATAGCCAATTTGCTCTACCGCAGGCATAAAGCGCGAGGCTTTTAACAAACCTTTGTCAGGATCATGAATTCTAGTGAATACTTCCCTATGCAATTCATTGGCTTGACCAATCTCTGACACAAGATAACACCGCTGAACAAATATTACTAAATTATCTGGTAGCAGTGCTTTATCAAGCAATGTTCGCCAACGAACGCTGCCTCGATCACTCTCATTGTTATTTAATTTAGGGTAACGGCTCCAGTTATTAATGCGCTCCAGTTGAGCGCTTTTTAAAGCGGTTTCCGTCTCATTCATGATCTGGCTATGACGCTCACCCTCTATGTACATGGTCACACCAATATGACACCAATTGTCAGATGCTAAAGGCTCGGGTGGGGTGAGCTTATCGAGCTGCCTTAAACATTGCGCCGCCAAAGTCGCGACTTCCTTTGCGCCTTGATGAGGAATAAATACCGCAAAGTCCGCTTCATAGTAGCGAGAAAAAATTACATCCGGGTAACGCTGAACAATATTCGACAGCACCTCACCCACTTCAATAATAAAGCCGTCGGCGGTTGGCTTATCATTGGCATCACGCACCTGCTCCCATTCATCGATACGTATTAGTAAGATCCCACCTCGGGCGCCACTTTCTTGCAGTGCGGATTCGAGCTTATTATCAAACAGCACACGATTGGCGGTACCAGTGAGTTTATCAAGGAAGGTATGAGTACGAATAAAGGTGTCGAAGCGACTGCGCTCTTGGCGAGCATCTTGCAGCTCTTCAATCAGCACATCAAGGGCTTCACTGGCGGTATAGGGCCACTCTCGCTCATCCCCTTTGGCATGCGCTTCGACCTGACCAGCGAGCAACATCCGGCCTCGCTCCTCGAGCATTTCTGACCCCATTAACTGCTCTTTCAACCAGTGAACACCACGAACGAGACAAAAGATGATCAAAGCGACCGCCAAAGTTATCGACCACATCGCTTCCATTGAATAGCTATAACCAATGTACGGAGGCAGGGCTTTGAATTCGATTCGATAGCCTTCATTGCGCTCTAAGGAAAAGCTTTTTTCATAAAGAAGGTTGGGATCAATTTGCGGGGAGGTATCTTTGAAGCGATAAACGATGCCAGTCGTGTTTGAGAACTTCATCTCAACAATATTACTCGCCTGTAGCATCTTTGGCATCCAACGCTGCATCGAGTATGCCGCGTCTGGGTCTTCCATCTCTTTATCGACAACCTCGACAATACCCACCAAGTAATGGTCTAAATACTCTTGCCCGATACGCTTAAACGAAAGCGTGGCACCAATAAACAGAATGAACATCGCACTGATAACGATCACAGTGACAAATGCCACCAATCGAGTACTCAACTTGAGTGTGGGGGTATATCTCATGAATAACGAAATCCTTTTCAACTCACATTATACCGTACTGCTACTTATACTATATTTTGCGGTTGTAAATAAAGCGTTAACACTTTTAGGTAACAAAAAGCCGCGACGAACGCGGCTTTTTCCAATTTAATGCTGTTTCTACGACAGATGAAAAACAGGATTAGAACGGGATGTCATCATCAAAGTCCATTGGCGGCTCATTGTATTGAGGTTGAGCCTGCTGGGGTGCTTGTTGAGGAGCTTGCTGCTGTTGAGCAGGTGCGCTGTATTGCTGCTGTTGTGGTTGCTGCTGTTGCGGCTGCTGAGGTTGACCCCAACCACCTTGCTGTTGGTTACCCATACCACCTTGAGCAGGAGCACCACCTTGAGCGCGACCGCCTAGCATTTGCATAACACCATTGAAGCCTTGAACAACCACTTCAGTGGTGTAGCGATCTTGACCGCTTTGATCTTGCCATTTACGCGTTTGAAGTTGACCTTCAATGTAAACTTGAGAACCTTTACGTAGGTATTCGCCTGCAACTTCTGCCAGCTTGCCAAACAGAGCAACACGGTGCCATTCTGTTTTTTCGCGCTGTTCGCCCGTTGCTTTATCACGCCATGACTCTGACGTTGCAATGGTAATGTTCGCTACTGCACTGCCATTAGGCATGTAACGAATTTCAGGGTCATTACCTAGGTTACCCACTAATATAACTTTGTTAATTCCACGGCTAGCCATGATTTGCTCCGTCTAAATTCATAGTCTCAGAAAAATTTTAGCGCATAAGAATAGCATGCTTTTCTGCTGCGATAAATCGCTTCCTATTTTCACGCCACCACGAACAATAAAAGTGTAATAAATCATGATATTTAGAGCGATGTTGCTTTTTTCGCCACTTATAAACCACTCATTTACTTTCTAGATTGATACTCAACGCAATTCACAATTAAGCCACTAGAGAAGCGTTACCGTGCATGACAACGTGGAATCTCATCGGTCTTACACAAGGAATTTCAATGGGAACCTCTCGACACGCTCGTACTTTGCACTTTATTTGCTTCGACCCAAGCGACAACTACTTACACATAAATGAGATAGAAAAGCACCTATCGATTAACCTCCACAAGATGACGCCAGACGATTTGATGCTATTCGATAGAAAACAAAACAATCGCATCTTGCTTGTTGACTACAAAGAGGTGCCACAACTGCTCACGCGACACCTTAACCTACACGTAATGTGGAAAAATCATGAAATCATTTTATTCAATGTCCCCCAGCCACTGCCAACCTCAGAACTCCTGGGTTATGGCGTACTGAAAGGGCTGTTTTATCAGACTGTAGCCAAAGACAAAATCGCCCACGGCCTGCAGCAAATCGTTGATGGCGAAAATTGGTTACCAAGAAAAGTCACCAATCAACTGCTGTTCTATTACCGAAATATAGTCAACATCAACACCACCCCGACCAATGTTGATTTAACCATTAGGGAGCTCCAAGTGATCCGCTGCCTTCAATCAGGTTCGTCAAACATTCAAATCGCCGACGATTTGTTTATTAGTGAGTTCACCGTCAAATCTCATCTCTATCAGATATTTCGCAAATTGGCGGTCAAAAATAGAGTTCAAGCTATCGCATGGGCAAACCAGAACCTGCTTGCATAACGGAACAGCCTCTTAAGTGAGTGATAATCTTGAGTGAATCACAGGGAAAGCAGGCGTATTGTTACTGATTTGTCGGTAAAACTTATGCTAGAGTTGCCCTCAGAAATATCAACGATTCAAGTTGAACTCATAATTATTATAGATAAAGGGTCTTATCATGATCAAAAAATGCCTTTTCCCGGCAGCTGGCTACGGTACACGTTTTTTACCAGCTACCAAGTCAATGCCGAAAGAGATGATGCCTGTCGTCAACAAGCCACTGATTGAGTACGGTGTCGAGGAAGCAATCGAGGCAGGTATGGACGGAATGTGTATTGTAACGGGGCGTGGTAAGCATTCGATCATGGACCACTTTGATAAGAACTACGAACTGGAACATCAGATCAGCGGTACCAATAAAGAAGACCTGCTAGTCAACATTCGTGAAACGATTGAAGCAGCAAACTTCACTTACATCCGCCAACGCGAGATGAAAGGTCTAGGTCACGCAATCCTAACAGGTCGCGAGCTCGTCGGTGATGAACCGTTCGCAGTGGTGCTTGCTGATGACCTTTGTGTCAACGAACAGCAGGGTGTGTTGGCTCAAATGGTTGCACTATACAAGCAGTTCCGCTGTTCCATCGTTGCAGTTCAAGAAGTACCCGCAGAAGAGACACATAAGTACGGTGTTATCTCTGGCGAAATGATCAAAGACGATCTTTTCCGTGTCGATGATATGGTAGAGAAACCAGAACAAGGTACAGCACCAAGCAACCTAGCGATCATTGGTCGTTATATTCTGACTCCAGATATCTTTGAGCTGATCGAACAGACTGAACCAGGTAAAGGCGGCGAGATCCAAATTACCGATGCATTGCTAAAACAGGCAAAAGCAGGCTGTGTATTGGCGTATAAATTTAAAGGCCAACGCTTTGACTGTGGCAGTGTTGAAGGCTACATCGAGGCAACCAACTACTGCTTTGAAAACCTATACAAAAAAGACCAAAAGCAAGTTGAGCTAAGTAAACACTCAACACAAAAAGAAGCATAACGACTCTCTAAGAAGTAACGTTTCGAATTTTAAAAGGGTGGCTCATTGAGCTGCCCTTTTTTGTTTACTGTTTTTTTATCCAGTAAAACTTTGCACAAATCTCACTCTATGTAATACTTTAGCCACTTAAAATTACATGGTCTATTGAGATGGATAAAATAGAAATAAGAGGCGCTCGTACGCATAACCTCAAAGACGTTAACCTAACCATTCCGCGTGACAAACTGACCGTCATTACCGGATTATCGGGATCAGGAAAGTCGTCACTTGCGTTTGATACCCTCTACGCCGAAGGGCAGCGACGCTACGTTGAATCTCTGTCTGCTTACGCTCGCCAGTTTCTATCTCTCATGGAAAAGCCCGATGTCGACCACATCGAAGGCCTGTCTCCGGCTATCTCAATCGAACAAAAATCAACGTCGCATAACCCTCGCTCAACCGTCGGCACCATCACGGAAGTCTATGACTACCTAAGGCTGCTTTACGCGCGCGTTGGCGAACCACGCTGTCCTGATCACAACATCCCTCTTGCGGCACAAACCATCAGCCAAATGGTCGATAAAGTGCTAGAGCTGCCTGAAGGCTCGAAGATGATGTTGATGGCTCCGATCGTCAAAGAGCGCAAGGGTGAACATGTTAAAACACTGGAAAACTTAGCTGCACAAGGCTTTATCCGTGCGCGCATTGATGGTGAAACCTGCGATCTCTCCGATCCTCCGACACTGGAACTGCATAAGAAACACACCATTGAAGTGGTGGTAGACAGGTTCAAGGTGCGCCCAGACCTTCAACAGCGTTTAGCCGAGTCATTCGAGACCACACTCGAGCTCTCTGGCGGTATTGCAGTCGTCGGTTGGATGGATGACACCGAGCAAGAAGAGATCGTATTCTCCGCTAATTTCGCTTGTCCAAAATGCGGCTACAGCATGCAGGAGCTTGAGCCACGCCTGTTTTCATTTAATAACCCAGCAGGTGCCTGTGGTACGTGTGATGGCCTTGGCGTTCAGCAGTATTTTGATCCAAGCCGAGTGATATTGGATGAAAACATCAGTATTGCTGAAGGTGCGATCAAAGGTTGGGATCAAAAGAACTACTACTATTTCCAGATGCTAACGTCGCTGTCTGAGCATTATGGTTTTGATCTGTATGCGCCATTTAACTCCCTGCCGAAAAAGACTCAAGAGATCATTCTAAAAGGATCAGGCCGTACTGAAGTGGAATTCAAGTACATCAATGACCGAGGTGATATTCGAGTTAAACGCCATCCATTTGAAGGGATTTTAAATACGCTTGAACGTCGTTATCGAGATACCGAATCCAACGCGGTGCGTGAAGATCTTGCTAAATACATCTCTACCAAGTCCTGCTCTAGCTGTAATGGTACGCGCCTGCGACTAGAGGCGCGCAATGTCTTCATTGGCGATACCACACTCCCAGAAATCGTTGAACTCAGCATTGCTGACGCACTTCAATTTTTCAAAGAATTGCAGTTAGACGGTCAGCGTGGACAAATCGCAGATAAAGTGATGAAAGAGATCAATGATCGCCTGCACTTCTTGGTCAACGTGGGCTTGAACTATCTCAACCTATCACGCAGCGCTGAGACATTGTCTGGTGGTGAAGCGCAACGCATTCGTCTTGCAAGCCAAATCGGCGCCGGGTTAGTTGGCGTTATGTATGTATTGGATGAGCCATCAATTGGCCTCCACCAGCGCGACAATGAGCGCCTACTGAAAACCTTGGTTCATCTGAGAGACTTAGGTAATACGGTACTTGTTGTGGAGCATGACGAAGATGCGATTCGCTGCGCGGACCATGTTATCGATATCGGCCCGGGCGCTGGCGTCCACGGTGGGCACGTGGTCGCAGAAGGCACCATGCAAGATATCATCGACAATCCGAACTCATTGACCGGGCAATACCTGAGCGGCGCTAAAGAAATTGCCGTACCAGAAAAGAGAACGCCTATCGACAAGAAAAAGGTTGTGGAGATCGTAGGAGCGACTGGCAACAACCTGAAAAATGTTACGGCAACCATTCCTGTGGGCTTATTCAGTTGCATTACCGGAGTCTCAGGATCAGGCAAGTCAACGCTGATCAACGATACCTTCTTTAAGGTTGCTCACACCCAACTAAACGGGGCAACCACAGCAATTCCGGCTCCCCATAAGAAGATTAAAGGGTTAGAGCATTTCGATAAGGTGATCGATATTGATCAAAGCCCAATCGGTCGTACACCAAGATCAAACCCGGCAACCTACACGGGGATCTTTACCCCGATCCGTGAATTATTCGCGGGCACACAAGAGTCACGCTCCCGTGGTTATAAACCGGGACGATTCAGCTTTAACGTACGCGGCGGACGCTGTGAAGCTTGTCAGGGGGATGGCGTTATCAAAGTAGAAATGCACTTTCTACCCGATGTGTATGTCCCCTGTGATGTGTGTAAAGGTAAGCGCTATAACCGTGAAACTCTAGAAGTTCGCTATAAGGGTAAAACCATTGATGAAGTGCTTGAGATGACCGTAGAAGATGCACGTGAGTTCTTTAATCCAGTGCCCGTGATTGCACGTAAACTGCAAACCCTAATGGACGTCGGCCTGTCTTACATTCGCTTAGGACAAGCGGCAACGACCCTCTCTGGTGGTGAAGCTCAACGTGTTAAATTGGCACGTGAGCTGTCGAAGCGCGATACAGGAAAAACCTTGTACATTCTCGATGAGCCAACGACTGGGCTTCATTTCCACGATATCCAACAACTGCTCACGGTATTACATCGACTGCGTGATCACGGCAACACGGTTGTGGTGATTGAGCATAATTTAGATGTGGTGAAAACAGCTGACTGGATCCTAGATCTCGGCCCAGAAGGCGGTCAAGGCGGCGGTGAAATCGTTGCTCAAGGCACACCTGAAGATGTGGCACTGGTCGAAGGTTCGCACACTGCCCGCTTCCTTAAGCCTATGTTAAACTTGAACTCGGTGTAAAATAGCACCCTGCGAACAGTAATAAAAATGTTAAAGTAACAGAGCTTGTTTCATAAGGAACAAGCTCTGTTTTTATAAGGTTAGGGATTTATGGCAACAATACATACTAGCGGCACCCAGCTAGAGAATCAGATCACTCCGCTACCACTCAACAAAGCCTTTCTCGGTTCATTAGCGGTCGTCTTCTTATTCGCGATGCATTTTTTTATGCCTAATCCAGGCGGCTCGGGCCTTGCTTTATCGTTTAACCCAACAACTTGGTTAGCGCTGAGTTTTACCTTAGCGATTGGCTTTTACCAGCTCGCCACCAATCGGGTGCTCAAGTATTCCAAGTTAACCGTTGGCTTATTGGTCAGCTGCATTATTATCACTCTGCCTATCTTATACAGTAATGCCGCACCTCAAGCCGCATCAGGTCGCTTACTGGGACTGTGGGCAGGCTTCGCCTTGTTTGTTGTGCTGCAGCAATTTAAATTCAGCAATAAACACAAGCAACGCATGTTATGGTTCATCGTACTCGCCGTCCTCATCCAAGCGCTGTTTGGTTATGTGCAATATTTTTGGTTAGAGCCTGGCAACCTATTTGGTTATAACAGCGAGGCAAATCGACCGTATGGGATCTTCCAACAACCCAATGTCATGGCAAGCTTCCTTGCGACAGGCTTTGTGCTTTCCGCTTATCTTTTAGCGAGGCAACCCACGAAATACGACCACAAGATTAGTGAATCATTCCTACTCTATTTGACGCCAACCTTAACCGTTCCATTACTGATCATCATTGCCTCTCGCACCGGGTGGTTAGCCGCTGTAATAGGGTTGATCTGCATCCTGCCTTACCTGTATAAATTTTCGACCCAGAAACGCTTTTACGGTTGGTGTGCTTCGGTTGCGGTTGGGGTTGTAATCGCATTTTCGGTGATCAATCTGAGTACGACCGATAGTCTCGCGAGTAAGCGAGCCCATCTAGAAAGCCCGCGCGCTTATACCTTTCCACAAACCTTAGACATGCTGATCGAGAAGCCTTTTACCGGTTACGGCTACGGCAAGTTTGAATCAGAATACACTCTATATACGGCTCGTCAGCATCAACTCAACCCGAGCTACCCCCCAGGGCTTCCTTCGATGGATCATCCACATAATGAGTTCTTATATTGGGGCGTGGAAGGTGGAATTGCGCCTATCATAGGTATTCTGATTGCAGCGATATTGGTGATGTCGCGCATAGCAAGTTCTGCAAAGGGAACGCGACTGGCACTGCTGGCACTGTTCATCCCAATCCTGCTGCACTCTCAGCTAGAGTATCCGTTTTACCATTCTGCAATTCATTGGATCACCTTTGTTATCTTGATTTACTGGGTCGATCAACGCGCGTCTCGTCACTATCAACAATCGTTTAGCATCATCAGTAAAACTCTGTTTCGGGTGATCAGTCTAGTGCTCCCGATCTTGGTCAGCGTTTATATGTTGAGCGCTCTGCATACCAACTATGTGCTGACTAAGTTTGAGCAATCCAAGCCGAAGAACCCGGACATTCTCAAGCAGGTAACCAATCCGGTAGTGTGGAAAGATCGCTATGATTGGGATATCTACAGTACCTACCTCAATATTGGTCTCTATAAAGCCGATACTAGCCTGATCCAGCCTTATATTGATTGGTCGCTAGAAATCATAAAAAGCAAGCCAAGACCCGCTTTCTACAGCAATCTAATTTTGGCGTATCAAGGGCTTAACGATGACAGTAAAGCCGAGCAAATTCGTCGAGAGGCGAGCTTCTTATTTCCAAACAAAGACTTTTCAAAGGTTCAGTATAAGAAAGTGTCACAAGCAGAGGATAACGTGTCGTCTGCTGAATAATGTTTAGGAGTCGCAGCACAAGCACCATTTAAATAGGTGCTTGGGGAAGAAACAAAAAAGCGCACGATCTCTCGTGCGCTTTTCTTTTTAATTTCAGTTCATTACCGCTATTTCAAAACATCTTTTAGCGCTTTCAGACACAAGGCGACATTCTCTTTGCGCGCCCCATAGCCCATTAAGCCAATGCGCCACGCTTTCCCCGCCAAAGAGCCCAGCCCGGCACCAATCTCAAGGTTATACTCTTCCAATAACTGAGTTCTGATTTTGGCTTCATCAATGCCTTCAGGGAAATACAGTGCATTAAGCTGCGGCAGACGGCTCTCTTCATCAACCACAAACTTCAAGCCTAACGCTTCTACGCCCTGCTTTAGCTCTTGATGCATCGCATGGTGACGAGACCAAGCATTGTCGAGACCTTCATTTTTCAGTAGCACCAGTGATTCATGCAGTGCGTAAAGGCTATTGACCGGAGCCGTATGGTGGTAACTGCGCTTGCCCTCACCACTCCAGTACCCCAATACTAGGCTCTGATCTAAGAACCAGCTTTGTACTGGTGCTTGGCGCGTCGTCATTTTATCAACAGCACGTTGAGAGAAGGTCACTGGCGATAGGCCCGGCACGCAAGAGAGACACTTTTGGCTTCCAGAATAAACCGCATCAAGCTGCCACTCATCCACCAGCAATGGCACACCACCAAGTGATGTCACTGCATCAACAATGGTTAACGCATCAAATTGGCGTGCGATGGCTGAGATCGCTTGAGCGTCAGATAATGCTCCGGTCGATGTTTCTGCATGGACAAATGCGACAGCGACGGCATCTGGGTTACCCGCGAGTGCCTTGGCAACCTTTTCGACTGAGACAGGTTTGCCCCATTCATCATCAACTAGGATTGCTTCACCCCCACAGCGCACCACATTCTCGCGCATTCGCTCACCGAAAACACCATTGCGACAAACGATTACCTTCTCACCGGGCTCAATCAGGTTAACAAAACAGGTTTCCATGCCTGCGCTGCCCGGAGCAGAGACGGCAATGGTAAATTCATTCTCAGTCTGGAAAGCATATTTAAGCAGCTGTTTAACCTCATCCATCATGGCAATAAACAGTGGATCGAGATGCCCAATGGTTGGGCGGCTTAGAGCCTGCAATACTTGAGGTGAAATATCAGAAGGGCCCGGTCCCATCAACGTGCGGTGAGGTGGGTAGAAGCTATCGATAGCAGAAGTGGTTGTGACATTAGACATATGCATCCCTGCGTTAATGGTATGGACATTCCACCCTAAAGCAAATCGAAGAGCTCAGCAATTCGCCACCGGTCTGACGGGCGAACCACTGTCACATAATTGTTAAAATTATTTTTTCAATTATCTCACGTTACGGATTGACATTATTGCTGCAAACACGTTCAATGAAACCGCTATCTAGCAGAAGAGGAGCACTGCCCAGGCAGGTGTTTTGTGGAACCGCATTTCCAATACAAAGCACTGATGGGGAGCAGTGCCGAGATAATAAAAGGATGCCGGACCTTTATTATCGGTTGAGTGGGCTGAATCCCTTCAACTGTCACCATTTCTATATGGTGAAGAGCTTCTGAGGTGACTATTCAAATCATTCCTCTCTTTTTGCTCTGAAACTCTCTTCGAAAAACATTGGACGTTGGGTTAACCAACCGTAATTTTATTTTAGGAAGTCGTGGGAGATATATCGTGAGTGCATCTAATGTAGCTGGTTCTTTTAATGTCGCTAAGTTTGGTGGAACAAGTGTTGCCAACTTTGAAGCAATGAGCCGTTGTGCTGCCATTATTGAAAACAACTCAAATACGAAACTAGTCGTAAGTAGTGCTTGTTCTGGCGTGACCAACTTGCTTGTAGAGCTCGCAAATGGAGTTCAAGACAAAGCTCGCCGCCAAGAATTGATGACGCAATTAGCCGACATTCATAACGCGATCCTTGACCAACTTGCTGACCCAATCAGCATCGAAAAAGAAGTTCATAGCATTCTTGATGATATCGCGAGCGCTGCTGAGGCCGCATCATTTCAAGCAAGCACCAAACTAACGGATCACCTGGTTGCGTGTGGCGAGCTGATGTCGACACATATCCTCGCGCAAATCCTACGAGAGCGCGGTACACCTGCCGTTCGCTTTGATATTAGAGAGGTACTGCGCACCAATGATGAGTTTGGTAAAGCAGAGCCACAACTTGTTGAGATTGCTGCTCTAGCGCAAGAAAAGCTGATTCCACTGTGCCAACAACAAGTGGTGGTGACGCAAGGCTTTATCGGTGCTGATAGCGAAGGCAACACCACGACTTTAGGCCGCGGTGGCAGTGATTACTCAGCGGCACTGATTGCCGAATCGGTACAAGCGATTGGCTTAGAGATCTGGACGGATGTTCCGGGTATCTATACTACCGATCCACGTATTGCACCTAAAGCTTCTCCTATCCCAGAGATCAGCTTCAGTGAAGCATCGGAAATGGCAAACTTCGGCGCGAAGATCTTGCACCCTTCGACTCTCGTTCCTGCACTGCGCCATCAAATTCCAGTATTTGTCGGTTCTTCAAAAGCGCCAGAATTAGGTGGAACTTGGATTCGCCAGCAAGTAGAAAGCTCTCCTCTATTCAGAGCCCTTGCCCTACGCTGCAACCAAACCATGGTTACGCTCCGTAGCGCTAACATGTTCCAGGCTTACGGTTTCCTTGCGAAAGTGTTCGAGATCCTTGCTAAACATAAGATTTCCGTCGATCTTATTACCACATCAGAGATCAGCGTTTCGCTTACGCTGGATCAAACGGATACATCAGGTGGCGCTCCTGAATTACCAGAAGCAGCGCGTATTGAGCTTGAAGAACTGTGTTCTGTCGATATTGAGCACGATCTATGCCTCGTTGCTCTTATTGGTAACAACATGAGCGAAAGCAAAGGCTATGCGAAGCAAGTATTCGGCACTCTAGAAGATTTCAATCTGCGTATGATTTGTTACGGGGCAAGTCCTCATAATCTGTGCTTCCTTCTGAATGAGTCTGTTTCTAAGCTAGCAATTCAGAAACTTCACCAAGAATTATTTGAATAGAAAGTCCGTTTATCATCGACAGATCAATAACTAGATCACACATACAAAAAGGGTTGCTATTTAGCAACCCTTTCTCTTTTTTACTTTACGAATCAAAGCTCGTTATAGCTAATACCAATCACAGTAAGTAAGTGATCAGAAATAGCGCAGGAAAAATGCTTGAGAACAAGGCGGGATTTTTCGATCAGTAGTTATTCTACAATCAAAAATTCTAACGCAGTTATCGAGCGTTTTAACAAGCTAGGGTGACCAGTTATTTACTACGATTGGTATAAAATGCTAGTTAATGTTTGGACCTAACCACTTCTCAGCTTCTAACATATCCCAGCCTTTACGATCGGCATAGCTATCCACTTGATCCTGTTGAATCTGTGCAATAGCAAAGTATCGAGCATCAGGGTGTGAGAAGTACATACCAGACACAGAAGCACCAGGCCACATCGCATAGCTCGACGTTAAGGACATATCAATCGCTTTTTCAACATCCATTAACTCCCACAACGTACCTTTCTCGGTATGCTCTGGGCAAGCAGGGTAACCTGGAGCAGGACGAATACCTTGGTATTTCTCACGAATCAAATCATCGTTCGATAAGTCTTCATCTGGCGAGTAACCCCAAATATCCTTTCTCACTTCTTTATGCAGGTATTCCGCGAACGCTTCGGCCAATCGGTCGGCAACCGCCTGAATCATGATAGCGTTGTAGTCATCACCATTGGCTTTGTACTCATCAGCCAGCTCGCGCTCACCAATCCCACCCGTTACCGCAAAGCCACCGATCCAGTCTGCTTTACCGCTCTCTTTAGGAGCAATGTAATCCGATAGGCAATAGTTAAAGCCTTTTGGTTTCTCTGTCTGTTGGCGAAGGTTATGTAGAACCTTCAATACCTCAGTTCGAGATTCATCGGTATACACTTCAATGTCATCACCGACACTGTTGGCAGGGAACATCGCACACATACCGCGAGCTTCAAGTAGTTTCTCTTTCTCCACACGGTCCAACAGATCGTTAGCGTCTTTGAATAAACGTTTCGCTTCTTCGCCCACTTCTTCATGCTCAAGAATCGCAGGGTACTTACCGACTAAAGACCACGTCATGAAGAATGGCGTCCAGTCGATGTACTGACGTAACGTCGCGACATCAAAATCATTGAAGATATGCACGCCCGGTTTCGCGGGTGCAGGTGGCGTATAAGCATCCCAATCGATAGCAACTTTATTCGCTCGTGCTCTTTCAAGTGTCACAGGCTTAGTGCGAGGCTTCTTACGATTATGTTGATCACGAACGCGATCATAATCGATATCCAACTTCTCGACGAACGCAGGTTTCAATTCATCAGAGAGAAGTGAGGTACACACACCCACAGCACGAGAGGCGTTGTTTACATACACTACTGGCTCAGAGTAGTTTTGCTCAATCTTCACCGCTGTGTGCGCTTTAGAGGTGGTTGCACCACCAATCAAAAGAGGAAGCTTAAAGCCTTGTCTTTCCATCTCTTTGGCAACGTGCACCATTTCATCAAGAGATGGTGTGATCAAACCAGACAAGCCGATAATGTCGACGTTCTCTTCTTTAGCGACCTTAAGAATCTTTTCACAAGAAACCATCACACCTAAGTCGATAATTTCGTAGTTATTACACTGCAAAACCACACCAACGATATTCTTACCAATATCGTGTACGTCGCCTTTAACGGTCGCTAACAGAATCTTACCGTTAGTCGCCCCCACTTCTTTGGATGCATTGATGAACGGTTCTAAGTGCGCAACCGCCTGCTTCATTACACGCGCAGACTTAACTACCTGTGGTAAGAACATCTTACCTTCACCAAATAGGTCACCTACCACGTTCATGCCGTCCATTAGGGGGCCTTCAATCACTTCAATTGGACGCGAGGCATTGACTCGAGCCTCTTCAGTATCTTCAACGATAAAGTCAGTGATACCTTTTACCAAAGAGTGCTCCAAACGCTTCTCGACAGGCCAGGTCCGCCATTCTAGAGCTGATTTATCTTCAACTTTACCAACGGCTCGCTCTAGGTACTCGGTTGCCATATCAAGCAAACGTTCCGTC
The DNA here is from genome assembly GCF_947488985.1 of uncultured Vibrio sp. Lineage (GTDB taxonomy): Bacteria > Pseudomonadota > Gammaproteobacteria > Enterobacterales > Vibrionaceae > Vibrio. The sequence continues at coordinate 4,690 of NZ_CANLBV010000013.1, read as the reverse complement.
GAATCGTCACGGCGGTTCAATACAACATCTTCAACAGCATCACGCAGATCTTCTGGAACGTTATCGTAAATTTCCAGCTGACCGGCGTTTACGATGCCCATATCCATACCGTGTTTAAAACAGTGGTATAGGAATACTGCGTGGATTGCTTCACGAACGTAGTTATTGCCACGGAACGAGAAGGACACATTCGACACTCCGCCCGAGATCATCGCATGCGGGAGATCGCGTTTGATGTCTGCTACCGCCTCAATGAAATCGACCGCATAGTTGTTATGCTCATCAATACCAGTCGCAACTGCGAAAATGTTTGGGTCAAAAATAATGTCTTCAGGTGGGAAGCCAACTTCATCAACCAGAATGTTGTAGGCATTAGTACAGATCTCTACTTTTCGTTCTCGAGTATCAGCTTGCCCAACCTCATCGAACGCCATCACGATCACTGCCGCACCATAACGGCGAACCAGCTTCGCTTGCTCAACAAACTTCTCTTTGCCCTCTTTTAGCGAGATAGAGTTAACGATACCTTTACCCTGAATGCACTTCAGGCCCGCTTCAATCACTTCCCATTTCGAAGAGTCAACCATCACGGGTACTTTCGATATTTCTGGTTCAGAAGCACATAGATTCAGGAACTTAACCATACACGCCTCAGCGTCTAGCATCCCTTCATCCATGTTGATATCGATGATCTGAGCGCCGTTCTCGACCTGCTCACGAGCCACACTCAACGCTTCATCATACAGCTCTTCTTTGATAAGGCGCTTAAAGCGAGCAGAACCAGTCACGTTGGTACGCTCACCCACGTTGACGAACAGTGACTCTTTCGCGATCGTCAGAGGTTCTAATCCAGAAAGACGACAAGAGACCGGCAAGTCAGGTAACCGGCGCGGTGTTACACCTTCAACGGCTTCGGCCATTTGGCGAATATGCTCGGGCGTGGTACCACAACAGCCACCAATTAGATTCAAGAAGCCGCTTTCCGCCCACTCCTTAACGTGTTCAGCCATCTCTTCAGGAGAAAGATCATACTCACCAAAAGCATTGGGTAAGCCAGCATTTGGGTGGGCAGAAACGAAACATTCCGAGATGCGAGACATTTCGCTGACATACTCTCGCAGCTCGTCAGGGCCCAGAGCACAGTTCAAGCCAAATGAAATAGGCTTAACATGGCGCAGTGCGTTATAGAATGCTTCCGTTGTTTGACCTGAAAGCGTACGACCGGATGCATCTGTGATGGTACCGGAGATCATCACTGGCAGAGTGATACCCACTTCTTCAAACACCGATTCAACCGCAAAAGCACACGCTTTCGCATTTAGGGTATCGAAGATAGTTTCGATAAGAATTAGGTCTGAACCACCTTTGATAAGTGCACGGGTCGACTCAGAGTAAGCCTCAACCAGCTCATCAAAGCTCACATTACGGTAACCAGGGTCATTAACATCTGGCGAGATAGAACAAGTACGGTTAGTTGGGCCTAATACACCGGCGACAAAGCGCGGTTTGTCAGGGGTCTTTGCGGTCCATTCATCAGCGGCTTGACGAGCCAACTTTGCCGCAGCGAAGTTAATCTCCTCACTCAGGCTTTCCATATCGTAGTCGGCCATCGCGATGGTTGTCGCATTAAAGGTGTTGGTTTCGAGGATGTCGGCCCCCGCTTCCAAATATTTTTCATGGATATCTTTGATAAGCTTGGGCTGGGTAAGTACCAAAAGATCATTGTTACCTTTTAAATCACTATGCCACTCAGAAAAGCGCTCACCACGATAATCGTACTCTTCTAATTTATAGTCCTGAATCATGGTGCCCATGCCACCATCGATCAGTAAAATTCGCTGCTTCAACAACGCGTCAATCTTTTGCCTTACATTACTTCCCACGATACAACCTCATTCCTTTAATTATCTCTCCATCCTACCACACATTAAAAAGGAGTCTAGACGTCTAAAAGTTAAATTGATTGACTAAGCCATGACAAAAAAGTGTTTGCTATTTATCCATCAGACAAGGAAAATTTATCTATATATTTTGTTACATATTGAGTGCCCAATGTCGATCTATCAAACCCTATGCTGCCTATCTGCTGTCGCTATGCTCATTGCATACGTAAATAACAAATTTGGTAAAATGCAGACAACCATCGCCATCACAGCTGGCTCAATGATGCTGTCTCTGCTCATTATTATTGCCGGGCAAAACAACTGGTTCCAATTAGCTGATTTCGCCTCGGAGACAATTGCGAAGATTGATTTTGAAGACTTCCTACTGAAAGGAATATTGGGATTTTTGCTGTTTGGTGGTGGTCTTGGGATTAAGTTGCCAAACTTAAAAGACCAAAAATGGGAGATCGCAGTACTTGCCTTAGGTGCCACGCTATTCTCCACATTCTTTGTTGGCTTTGCCCTCTACGGCTTCTGTCAGTTAATCGGTATTCAATTCGGCCTGATTTACTGCTTAATTTTCGGTGCACTGATATCGCCGACCGACCCAATAGCTGTGTTGGCCATCGTAAAGAAACTCGACGCTCCAAAACGCATTTCGACTCAAATCGAAGGGGAGTCATTGTTCAATGACGGTTTTGGTCTGGTCATTTTCACGACATTATTTGCTATCGCATTTGGAACAGAGACTCCTACCATCGGCAGTGTCGGTATGCTGTTTATCCAAGAAGCTATGGGCGGTATTGTCTACGGCTTGGTGCTGGGTTTAATTTTCCACTACTTGATTAGCAACACCAATAATCACTCGATGGAATTGTTGCTCACTATCGGCATTCCAACAACAGGCTATGCCTTGGCAGACCTACTCGGGGTGTCTGGCCCACTAGCCATGGTCGTTTCAGGGATCATGATTGGTAACTGGACAAGATTCACTGGCTTCTCAAAAGAGAGTGAAGACCACTTAGATCATTTCTGGGAATTAATCGACGAATTCTTAAATGGTCTGCTATTCCTGCTGATTGGTATGTCGATGCTGCTGTTCAAATTCCATCAAGAAGACTGGATTTTAATAGCCTTCGCTATCCCACTAGTACTAACGGCTCGCTATCTCAGTGTTTTCCTATCCTATATCGGATTTAAACGCTTTAGGAATTACAACCCACAGTCGACTAAGATCCTGACTTGGGGTGGCTTACGCGGTGGCTTAGCACTAGCGATGGCGCTTTCCATTCCTTCTGGTATCTGGGTGATTGAAGATAAGCTTATTGATGTTAAAGAGGTGATTCTGGTCATGACCTATGCGGTTGTTGTGTTCTCAATACTGGTTCAAGGCTCAACCATCACTCCTATGATAGAGAAAGCCAAACAAGCAGAGAAAGAGTTAGATTAACCTTTATAAAAACCAAAAAGGTCGCTTTATTAAGCGACCTTAATTATATGGCCCGCCTCACCCTCAAGTCCTACACTTCGAGTAGGCTCTCAGAATGAGAGAAATCATATGTCTTTATCTACACCTCAAGTCGCACTGTTTTAATAGTCGTACAACACGATACTTCCATATTAGGCAGTGATGATTGATTATAATATGAGAGCTATGACACGATTATACCAATTTAATTATTTAATTGGTCAGCTCAGTCCAACTTCGGTAGCACATAGATATAACCTTCTCAGTCGACTCACGAAAGCAACCTGAGTCCGAGTTTATGAAGGAGCCTGTAAATGTTGTGCACACCATACTTAACGTTGAACTGCTCTTCGATGTATGCAACAAAATCTTCTCGCTGCAATCGACCACCATCAGGCTTTATAGCTGATTCAGTGACATACTTTTTAAACTGCTCCAGTTGTTTTTGCTTAGGCTACAAGGGCGACCTGGATGATGTTTACCAGCTAAAGCATCCAAACCAAACTGCTGGTAAGTTGCCACCCAAGTATTAACACTTGTACGACTAACTTTGAGAATCCTTGCTATTTCAGTACGTGACATTCCATCCTCAAAATGAGAGACAGCCAAATAGCGTATGCGTAGTCTAGCGTTAGGTGTGGAACGGATCAGTTGAGGGAAATTAATGTCCATATAGTACCTCCGAGCAGAGTTACTCTTAGAGCAGAAATTTAATCAGATTGGTATTAGCAGAATCCGCTGCTCTGCCAATTGGCTAATTGATTAAGCGGCAAATGAAAAAGGCTCCAGTCTTTCGACTAGAGCCTTAGATATGGCAGGGGTGGAGAGATTCGCCCCCCCCAACACGCGCTGTTTTGGGTATTCGGGGAATCCGCTGCTCTGCCAATTGGCTAATTGATTAACCGAACAAAATGAAAAAGGCTCTAGCCTTTCGACTAGAGCCTTATACCAATCTAAGTAAAAATATGATCTAATTGAGGCTGTTACTTCTTCGTGAAAAAAGACGCTATGGACAGCCTCGATACAATTGATTTCAAAAAGCTTGCTAGCCAACAAAAATCTATTCAAATGAAGATGCGATTGCTCGCATTGGCCCACTTTAAAGATGGTCACTCTCGAACCCAAATTGCTAAGTTCCTTAAGGTAAGCAGAACTAGTGTGAATAAATGGGTACAAACATTCCTTGAAGAAGGGCTTGAAGGACTGCAAGAGAAACCAAGAACGGGCCGCCCAGCATTCCTCAATACTCAGCAACGTGAACAGCTAAGCCAGTTTATAAAGGCACGTGCCGAAGATTCATCTGGGGGGAGGTTAACAGGTACTGATATTCATGCTTATA
>NZ_CANLBV010000012.1 GCF_947488985.1 uncultured Vibrio sp. | reverse complement strand
CGTATCTCGTATCTCGTATCTCGTATCTCGTATCTCGTATCTCGTATCTCGTATCTCGTATCTCGTATCTCGTATCTTCCGAGCAAAAAAAGAGCACCGAAGTGCCTTTTAGTATTTTTAAGCTTTCTGTTAATGTGCTAATTAACGCTTATTGCCAAACTGCTGCAAGCGAATTCATCAGACCGCTGGTCGCTCCTTGAGATTGCAGTGTTTGCAGAATAATTGGCGCAAATGTACTTATCATTGATGAATCCATCCCCAAACCTTCGAATGCACTTGCTACTGCGTCTTGGGAATTCAGTGCTGATGCTAATCCTGTAGACTCAAGTGCCGACATACCAGGAATGAGTGAAGCGAGTTCATTATTATCTGTTGTATCCAGTGAATTTTGTGCAAGGGCCAACATTGAGCCAATACCGCCCACTGCTTGATCACTCGTCACAGATGCTTGATCTGCAACGGTATCAGCCAGTGGAGTGCTTTCATTTTGCTGGGACCACATATTTATCGCTGCCATTAGTGCAGTTTGTGATAGTTGAGAGTAGTTGGTATCGGAGTTAGAGCTGGTTGGCTCTGAGTCGCTAGTGCTAGCGCAAGAGATAACAGCAAGGCTGCTTAAAACGGTGATCAGTACTTTCTTCATTATTCGTCCTTAAGTAATAAAGTCATTGACTCTTTTACTATAAACGAAAAACGGCGATGTAGTGACATCGCCGTTATATTATTTTAATTTTGTTGGCCGATAGTATTCAATTTAACTAAAGGCACGAGTCCAAATTAAAGAATTGCTAGAAGCTCAACTTCAAATACTAGAGCTGCAAATGGAGGGATTGCTGCACCTGCGCCGCGCTCACCGTATGCTAGGTCTTGTGGGATGTATAGTTTCCACTTAGAGCCTACAGGCATCATTTGTAGAGCTTGTACCCAACCTTGAATTACACCAGTTACTGGGAATTCAGCAGGTTGACCGCGAGATACAGAGCTGTCGAATACAGTACCGTCAGTTAGCTCACCGTGGTAGTGAACACGTACTTGCTTGTCTGCAGTTGGGATTTCGCCAGTACCTTCGGTTAGTACTTCGTACTGAAGACCAGACTCAAGAACCGTTACTTCTGAGCGAAGAGCGTTGTCAGCCAGGAAAGCTTCGCCGTCAGCAGCAGCTGCTTTAGCTAGCTCTTGACGTGCAGCTTCACCACGAGTGTGCAGCTCTTGTAGTGCGTTGTTGATTTCGTCAACTTCGATAGCTGGCATATCACCAACTAGAGCTGTTGCAATACCAGCAGCGATTGCGTCAACGTTTAGGCCTTCAAGACCAGAACCAGCAAGTTGTTGACCCATTTGTAGACCAATACCGTAGCTAGCTTTTTGCTCTACAGTTTCAAATTTTACTTCAGACATGAAAAATCACTCTTTTTGTCAGTACGAAAAGGTTAAGAATACCAGTATTAGCAGCGTGAAGAAACGGCTAGCCCTCGATCACGTGTGGTTTACTGTGCTCAAATCATAGCTATGTCAATTTTGTTGCTTAGGTCTTTGTTGTGAAGGAAAGATCTATACTGTTAGTACTTTGGTTTTTATACTGTAGCTATTCAATGTAAAGGATGCAGTGGCATGAATCGTCGTCAAAAGAAAAAGCAAAAAGTTGACCACTTAGCAGAATTCAAGGATCGACTGGCTCAGGTTAAAGAGAAATTGAGTTCGACTGATGTAAGAAAAACCAGAGTCACACTGGGACAAACTTGGGATATGCTGCCGAAATTGCACCAGAGACTATTGATGGTGATTTCGCCGATTGTACTGATCTTACTTTTTGTGCCGCTACCAGAGTCTAGCTCAGAGGCGTCGCCAACAACATCTCGGGTTGCACTTGAGATAAATACGGTTGGCTTAAGCGAACAGCAAAATACCAAGAGTAGCTCATCAGAATCGAGTAACAATAACTGGCAGGAGTACCTTGTTAAGCAAGGCGATACTTTAGCCCAAGTTTTCCGAAACAACGATTTACCTCTATCTGACTTGAATGCGCTAGTGCGTATTGAGGGTTCAGATAAGCCGCTCAGTCATATTCGTAAAGGCCAGCTGGTTCGATTCAAACTCGCTGAGACTGGGCAACTGGATATTCTACAATTAGAGAAAGGTGACACTTCGGTAATGTTCTTCCGTTTGTCAGACGGTGGCTTTGGTCGCAGTAAGTAGGTTAGCTCTCAAGTTAACGCGCCTTACCCGACACAGATAGACGATAGAAAAGAGCTAAGCATTAGCTCTTTTTTTTGGTCGCTTGAAAGGGGCGAGTGGCAAGATGATAAGCATGATTCCGATAAAGGTTAATGTATCTGGAATCTCATCGAACCATATTGCACCTATTAGCGCGACAAACACCAATCCTGAATACTCAGCCAAGGCAATTTGGCTAGAGTGTGCTTTTCTATAAGCAGCGACAGCAAGACCGTTGTAGCTCAATATGAGTGTTGCACTTAGGACTATGTATCCTAAATTTTCTATAGATATGGGCTGCCAGTAGAAGATGCACAGTATCAATGATGCGGGAATGGAAAATAGTGTAGTCCACCACAGCGTCGTGACGACGGTTTGTTCACTAGGAAGCTTTCTTACGAGCACATTAAATAGTGCGAGCGTCAGTGCTGTAGCTAACGCAAACAGTGCTGCCCAGTGAAACTGTGATGGCCTCAAGACAATCAGAGCACCAATGAAGCCGATGGTTGTTGCTATTACCTTATCTAGCCCCGGTTGCTCTTTGAGCAGAAGCATTGAGAGCGGCAGCATCAACAGAGGTGCGATATAAAATACTGCGTTGGCGGTGGCCAAAGACAAGTGAGTGATCGCTATAACCATACATCCACTGCCGATTAGGATCAGTTGTCCTCTAATAAAGGTGACTTTGGCCTGCTGTAAGCGTCGTTGCTCCTTCTTCTGCTGAAGCCATAAAGGGGTGATGAGGAGCAAAGATATCAACTGTCGGAAAAAAATATACTGTAAAGGTGGGACTTCGCCATTCAATAGTTTTACCGCCACATCTGAAAGTGAGGCAAACAGGTTGCCTGCAATCAGCAGTAGAATACCGACGGTGATATTCGACATTATTTTTCTAATCTCATGTCTATGTGTGGAATGTCATCTTCGAGGTACATATCCGAGATCGTCTTGAAGCCGTGGCTCGCGTAGAAATTTTCTAAGTGTTGTTGCGCGCCTATATCGATGGTCGTGCTAGGCCAAAGAGCCTCGCAGCGTGTTAACGCTTCTTTTATCAATTGATGGCCTAAACCATTACCTCTCGCTGATTGTTTAGTTGCAACTCGGCCGATGCTGGTATTGTTGTAAGAGGTACCTGGTGGTAATAAGCGAGCACACGCTACCAACTCTTCATCAGAATAGCCAAGCAGATGCTCAACATCAGCAAGTGTATCTTTGCCGTCGAGTTCTGGATAAGGACAAGTTTGCTCAACCACAAAGACATCGACTCTTAATTTAAGTAGCTGATAAAGTTGTTGTGTTGAGAGTTCAGAAAAGGGGATTGAGTGCCAAGTGATCATGTTTAAATCCAGGGGTTGTCTATGCTCTGAATGTACTATGGGCGATGATTGTTGGCATTAACTATTGTTAATTCGACCTTTAATTCTGCTCAGGCTGATTGCGGTTATTCCTAGGTAGGCTGCAATTTGATTGTCGTTCAAGCGTTGTTCAAGGTCGGGGTAGTGTTCACAGAACAGTTGATAACGTTGCTCAGGGGTATAGAGCAGCATAAAGCGTTCTTTGTTTTCTTTATGCATCAGCTGAGTTTCTAACAGTTTGAGATAGAGAGGGTTGTTTGATGCGCGCCACTCGATAATTGCATTCATCGGCAGCTCTAACAGTGTGATGGGGGTTAGTGTTTCTAGTAGATAAGGAGAGGCTTGGTTCTTTATCAGACTCTCGAAACCAATGATCCAATCTTGTTCCCAGTAGAACTCTTTGCTGTACTGCTTGCCGCCACTGGTGAGGTAGCAGGCATGGCACAACCCCTCAAGCACAAAGTAGATTGAACTCGCCATCTCACCTTGATTGATCAGGATGTGTCTTGTAGGCAACTCAAGCGGCTTCGCGACGGCTAATAGAGATTCAATCTGACTTTCGGTGAAGTCGAAGCTTTGTAGTTGCTCGATAAAAGAAGTGTGCATGAAAATAACCTAACCCGAATAAGTGCCGAAATCATCGCACTTATTTGAGTGTAGGTACAGTTCGGACGAAATCAGCGTCGTGCGTGTTGCTTTAGGTAGTCTTGAGCGAGTTCTCTACCCATATATTTACCCAAGGTCTTCAATGGTACCTTCTTAAGGTTCACGACAATCAAACCATCTAGCGCATCATTAAAGGAAGGGTCGACGTTAAAACAGACCAGTTTGCCGTTCATCCCTAAGTATTGACGAAGCAGTACTGGTAGGCCTTTTCCTTGCTCCATACGTGCCAACACCTTAGAGAGCAGAGGTACACTTGCCAATGAAGACAGTAAGTGATTCTGCCAGAACACATGATGATTAGTATTGAGTGGTGATGAAGGTGAAACCAGATTCGCTTTTTCTTCGTCATAGTGATGTATCGATAAGGTGGTCGCGATCAATAGACGCGCATTGTGGCTGTAATCATTACTGATACTCACTGGGCCGAACAGGTGAGTATATTGAGGGTGACGAGAGACAAAGTTCGCAATCCCTTTCCATAATAGTAGTAGTGAGTTTAGGCTTTTCTGATAAGGCTTACTCACCACGGAACGGCCAAGCTCAATGCTGTTTTCTAAGCTATCGATGAATTCTTGATTGTAATTAAACAGGCTACGAGAATAGAGTTGGTCAAGCCCATGTTCAGCGATCAACTTATCGACCATACCGAGTCGATACGCGCCGACTAACTCTGCCTTGCTTTTGTTCCAAACAAACAGTTGATGGTAGTAAAGATCATACTCATCTAAATCACAGGCAAGTCCGCTGCCTTCGCCGACTTCACGGAAGCTCTCTTCCCTGACTCGACCAATCTCGCGCATTAAGTTAGGGATTGATTGGCTTGGTGTGCAGTAAACCTCAAAGTCTCCCTGTTCGAGTAATTTCATCTCTTCAGGAAGAGAATCGACCTCTATTGCTAGCACTTCAGCAGGAATAGACGCAATCACTTGGGTGTCAAAAGAGGGGGCGTGGATTATCGGGCTATCTTGTTGACTCATTAGATAGGTATTGAGTCGTAGGTAGTTGACGATATCCATCTCTTGTTCGAACGATTTTATTTCTGAATACGGAATCGATGAGCCAATCGAGATAGAGATGGTCGTCGCCTGTTTATTAAGCAGCTCACGACCGAGTAATGCGGTTCTCAACAGTGGATGAACACGACCCGCTTGGTAGAAAAGCTCACTGTTTTTACCATTGATAAAGATAGGCACGGTGGTGGCTTGGTGACGCTTTACAAACTTAGCAACCGACTTGCTCCACTCGATGTCTGTCAGTGTTTTTGCCCCTTTACTGTAGCTCGATACTTCACCTGCAGGGAACACGATCAATAGACCGCCATCAGCTAAATGACGATTGGCGTCGCGAATAGCTTTTGCATTGGTGCGTTTCGATTCTTTACTATTAAAGACATCAACACCGATGAAAAGATCATCCAGTTCAGGTAGTCGTTTGAGTAATTCATTCGCTAATACCTTGACATCCTTTCTTACCGATCCTATGAGATCAGCAAGGATCACACCTTCAATGGCGCCAAGTGGGTGGTTCGCCACAATCACGATAGGACCTTCTTCCGGGATGTTTTCTGTGCTTCCCGATGCAACCGAGTAGTCGATATTGAGTGCTGACAGGGTGTAATTCATGAATTCGAAGCTAGACAACTCGTTTTGTCGATCTTGATAGAGCCGGTCTAGCTTAGATAGTCCAGTTGCCCACTCGACAACAGACTCACCTAAACCAAAAGGCGTGTAACGTGGTAAACGAAAAGGGCTATCAATCATAATGAAGCTACCTTATTTGATAAGTTTCGGCCAAGCTTTATCGGCTTGCTGAATATGCAGTGCTTGGTCTTGATCCCAACGCTGCTTAATCTCTTGGTTGTAGTTGAGGTAAAGCTTGTTATCAACAATTGTCCATTGATGTGGGTCACCCGGAGCAAAGTCACTCTTCGCGGATACTGCCCAAGCGCAATAGCCCCCATATTGAGGGGCATATTTTTCAGGATTATTAACAAATAAAGTCAGATTCTTTTCAGAAGAAAAATACCAGTCCGCGCCTTTGTACTCAGTGCTGAATTTCTTGCTCCCTTCAACTGGCTTTCCTGAAGTGAAGTATGCGACGGTATCATAGCCATCGAGTGCCTTACTGCTAAAGAAGCCGGTATAGGTTTCATCGGCAGCAAATACGTACGGACTAACAAGTAGCATGACCATGGTGATTAGTTTTCTCATGATGGACTCCATCTATAGATTGATTGCGGGTGACAAATCGAAGGTAAAGCACTGCTGATTTATTTGGCATGGGTTTATTGGTTCGCAAGGTGAGCCGGGTGCATAAAACATAGAGGCTTGGCCTTGTCGATTACGTAAGTGTGTAAAGCTCACTGTGTGCGCGTCTTCACGATGCATACAGGTTGCTAAATGGGGTTGCTCATTGTGGTGGTGAGAGTGGAACTTGAGTAAGTTTTGTTGATTTTTACCCACCGCCATAAGCTGGTCGTACTTTGCTTGTCGATAGGCTTGCACTCGCTCTAAATCAACACCAGATGAGAACAGTGGAGAATCGGTGTCGACTATTTTTTGTTGAATGCCATCCCACATATAAGCGATAACCAGCCCTTTGTGTTGGGTTAAGTTAGGCGCAAAAGCCAATAAGGTAAATGGAGCAAACGCGTTTAGGTCGAGCTTGTGGAACGCCTCTGAAAGCTGACGGATATTGCGACTCGCGGATAGGTTCTTAAGTAACAAACCACGGCTGACCAAAGGACCGACTGGAACAATGCCTTGATAGTTATTGAGTAAGCATAAGGAAAGCCCGAACTCGTTAATACTTATCCAGCTACCACCGCCAGTTGGGTCGAGTGGCATGATGATATCGACACCATTGACTCGATATTGCTTCGGTGGCATTGCCAATGCTCGGGTCTTTTGTTCGTCACGATTAAAAAAGACCTGATAGCCATTTTCTTCAAGTAGCCAAGATACTGAACACATGATTATTGCTCCCTCAGGTAGCTGTTGGTGTTAGGGGCGTAACCAAAGGTATGACAGGTCTCGATATCTTGGAAGGTGGTGATCACCTTGATCATCGCATAGTGGTGATTGGCATGCAGAGCCGCAAACGTGACCTCTCTTTCTAGCGTTGAAGGTAGGCTTGCAAAAACTTGTGCATCCATCGACACCTCAGTTTGGATCATGATGGGCGTTTCGAGATCCTGCCGTTCTAATCGTTCAAGCCAATTGATCACATAGTGGATCTCTTTGACGGCAATAGAGCGGTTGTATTCGACTGGGTGACCACGACGACGGGTGTTGTAATCAACGGTCGCATTCTCTTTTAAAATTAAGGCGTGAAACAGATCGAGCGTATGACGAGTATGCTCACCAATAGAGCTTGTGACGTGCGGCTTCGCTCGTGTTAGGTAGTCGCTGTCAGAAATTGCTAATAGAAACTCTAAACCCTGATTCAATATCTCTACCGCTCCCTTGATACTCGGAGAGAAAGACGTGAGGGCGCTCGGTTGGACTATGGGGTTCATTCATGATCCTCGTACAAAGTTAATCGGTGGTCGGATACTGTTGAACAAGACGTCGCTCTTCTTGCCACGCGTTAAATAAGCTCTTAAAAGAAGGAGGTCGGTGACCTCTTTGTTTCTGTTGAGCGCCAATATCAAAAAGAATACGGTATTGGAGAAGTAGCGTAGAAAATATCTCTCGCAGTGGTGTGTTGCGATCCCAGATGTGCCCGGCTTCACTGCTTGCACCATTGACCTCAAGGATAGTGAAATCCTCACCTCTCATTAGGCTGGGCATGTCTTTAAACTTGACGTCGAGTCGGCCAAAATGGAAGTCATCGAAGTCGTCGAATATTTCATCTAAACGCTCGGTTAAAGCTGGAGTGATGTATTGATTGCCATCTCGGAAGATACAGCCACGGCTATGGCTACCTGCGAACGCCAGTTGAAACTCTTCGCCCTCTGCGAGCACTCGATCCAATTTATCTTCATGTCTTGGCAGATACAGGTGACTGAGCTGCCCTGCACGTGGGTTGTTTTCAATTAACTGCTTGAGTGTCGAGGTTCCATCCCCCGTCACCATTGGCGAATATTTGAGGGTGATCGAGATGATCTCGCCTTGTTTGCTATTCGGGTAACGAACATAAAAAACGCCAGCCTCGGCTTGATAAGGCGCTTTTTCTTGCAGAAGAAATCGAGCATTATTTGGGAAAGAGTCAATATATTGCTCAAGTTGATCTTGGTTGTTGATCAGCTTTACCCCAACACCTCGGCAACCAAGATCCGGTTTCGCGACGATAGGGAAATCAAGATCTGATTGGATGAGTGCACTACGCGCATCTTCAGCTTGTTTCTTACTGCTGAGATCGGTTTTGGTTAGAGTGATAAATGGAGAGATCCAACGCTTGCTCGACGATCCAGCAAGGCTCAGTATTTCGTGTTTCGATTCACCGACCATGCCACTGAGTTTAATGCTCGGGTTGGCGATGAGCGGCAGCGCCCAGTCAAAGTGCCGTAACCCTTGCATTAGGCTTTGAATGACGACTGGAGTGTAGAAGAACCACGTCGGAAGAAACTCATAAGGAGAGACACTGCGCACGGTATCTTTTTCAAGCAGGGGCATGCCGGCATTAATTTGATGTGCTGGAATGATGTGAATATCTGGCGGTGAACTCATGATAATCCTCTAGAGTAGGTTCTATTCATTAATCGATTTCCGACTAGCAGCAAAGCGATGGCACATGGGATGACGATCCATTGATATTCAGAGGCTTGCAGCCAGGCTGATGTTCCTAAATAGTAGATGGTAGAGAAGACAACGCCAGTCCAGATCGCTGTCGCGCTAATAACGGCAAACAGGAAAGTAGGCAGTGGTATGGAGAAAAAACCACTTAAGGTAAAACCAACGCTACGAAGCCCCGGTATAAAGCGGATGACAAAAAGACTGCTGAATGCGTTTTGACGTAATTTGGTGCGAAGCGCTCGAAAGTATCGGTTGGTGAGGGCTTTGTAACGAACACCTCTGAAATAACGCCCTGATTTACCTAGGTAATAAAGGCCAAGATCTCCAGTGGCAATGCCAATGAAAATTGCAAGTAACGCATATTGGGGTGGGATGAGCCCTTGAGTTGCTAAACCTGCGGCCGTAACGATGGCCAGATCTTCAAGCAGGTAAGAAAGCGCGATAATGCCAAGCATCAGCCATAGCAGCGACTCCTCCCCTGAATTTAACCATGTTTGAATGCTCTCGACGGTGCCCATCAAATGTCCTTATCTATCCTATAGATGAATGGCTTATTGGTCATTCATTGAGTGTAGTAAATTAAATAGACAGGAGGAGCTGAGAAAAACTTACAGCCGATCGCATATTTTTTGCGCAGGTTAAATTCAGTTGTCACTTTTTAGGTGTGTTGTTTGCTGTTAAGGGAGTAGGATTTGAAAAGTGGGTTTAATGCAGGTTTATGTTTCGAAAAGAAGGCTTGCGGGCTAAAAAAAGAAAAAGGCTGAGTCGTTAGACTCAGCCTTGGATAGCGTTAACTGTCGAGCACTGAATAAATCTATTTGGTTAGATCAATTTGGTAGACCGCAAAACCCACTTCGTCAGTTGTGACGCGTTTCATTGGGTATTGGCCGTGATCTTGAATGAATTGCGCTGCTTTCTCACTTGGCGATGTCTCAAAGCGGATATCGAGTTTGTTATCCGTTTTGATTGGTGCGAATGACCAGTTGTTGTCAGCGGTAGGGCTTACTTGGCCTTGCTCTTTGCTCACGCGAGAGATGTAGTTAGCAACCACAGTGCGGTTCTCATCGGGTGCGTCAAATGCGATAAAGTCTTCACCGGTACCTGGGAAGTTTGCACTATATGCACGGTAGTTGTTGGTTGCAATCAAGAAGTCTTGCTTCATGTCGATTGGCTTACCTTGGTAAGTTAGACCAACAATACGCTGAGAGTCTGGGTTAATGACGTTACAGTCGGCATCGTATTTCGCAGGTTGTGTTACGTCAATTTGGTAGTCAACACCATCAATAACATCGAAGTTGAAAGTACGGAAGTTATCCCACTCAATTAAGTGCTGGGGTGCTGTTGAATTAACATCGATCTGGTTAAATTGACCAGAAGAACATTCAAGCCACTCTTGTACTTCGTGACCCGTTACCTTCATTACGACCAGTGTGTTCGGGTACAGGTATAAGTCAGCCGCATTACGGAAAGTCAGTTGACCTGACTCCACTTCGGTGAAGTTTGATGGATCATTCTTACGGCCACCCGCTTTAAATGGTGCCGCCGCAGAGAGTACTGGTGTGCCATCTAGGTCAGGATCACCTTGGATCAGCTGTTCAACGTAGTCTGTTTGTGCAAGGTTAACAATTTGAACTGTTGGATCGTCTTGCACGAGAGATAGGAAGCTGTACATCACGTCATCGGCTTGACCAATTGGCTGGTTCACAAAGTCACGAGTACCAGCGTGGTCTTTCTCAAGAGCGGTTACGATGCCTTCATCAGCAGCCGCCAGAGATTTGTTTTCGGCTTTATCGAAGATAGGACGAGCTTCTGATTGGCCGTTTACAACGCTCCATTTACCGTCTTTTTGCTCCAGTGTCAGATCCATAACCCCGACGTGGCTACCCCAACGCCCCGGCATCACTGCCGCAACGCCGTTC
This sequence comes from uncultured Vibrio sp., assembly GCF_947488985.1. Taxonomy (GTDB): domain Bacteria; phylum Pseudomonadota; class Gammaproteobacteria; order Enterobacterales; family Vibrionaceae; genus Vibrio. The sequence goes on along the minus strand of NZ_CANLBV010000012.1, from coordinate 58,239 downwards.
ATGGTACCCGTTTCATTGTCGATGCCTTGAATGTCATCAAACCCTTTACCTGGGAATACCGCATGGGAGTGGCCGAATGCGATCGCATCGATGCCTTCGACTTTAGATAGGTAGAAAGTCGAGTTTTCTTCGCCATTCTTATATGGGTCTGTTGAAACGCCTGAGTGAGGGATGGCAACGATAACGTCCGCACCTTCCGCTTTCATTTGAGGCACTAACTCGTTAGCCGTTTCAATGATATCGCGCGCGGTCACTTTGCCTTCAAGGTTTTTCTTATCCCATGTCATGATTTGTGGTGGAACAAAACCTATGTAACCCACTTTAATTTCATGCTCGACACCGGCTGTATCAGCAAAAATGTGCGTCTTGATGATGTAAGGCGTGAAGTAGTGTTCTTTGGTCTCTGCATCGTAAACGTTAGCGCTGATGTATGGGAAGTCAGCGTCGTTGATTGACTCTTCTAGGAACTCAAGACCGTAGTTAAACTCGTGGTTGCCAATGTTAGCAGCGTCGTAGTCTAGTTGGTTCATTGCTTTGTATGCAGGGTGAACTTCGCCAACTTCGATGCCTTTGGCAGCCATGTAGTCACCCATTGGGCTACCTTGTAGCAAGTCACCATTATCTACTAATACACTGTTAGTGACTTCATTTTGAGCTTCTTTTACTAAAGTTGCAGTACGTGCTAAACCGATTTGCTTGGATGGCTTATCTTTGTAGTAGTCGTAATCCAGTAGGTTAGTATGGATATCCGTTGTTTCTACGACACGCAGCTTAATCACTTCATCGGTATCTGGTGTTGTGCAGCCTGCCAATGTCAGACCAAGACCAGCCAGTACAGCCAATGATAAAGGTTTCATTGCAACTTTCATTTTGTAGCTCCAAAGGGGATGAGTATAAAATTCACGCGTAATGTAACAAAATCAGATGAAACAATGATTCTGCCCCGACAGAAACTGTGAGATAGATCGTCTTATTTGAACGGTTCTGCAGTATGGCTCTCGAACCTGGTCAATCAATGCGCCATGGATATTAATAAAATTAGTACATCTATTTTATCTGGTTATCGATAAATTTAATCCCTTATCAGTTTTTCGAATAAAAAATGAAATTTTAGAATTTCCAGTAATATGAGAGGCTGGTCATAATGCCTATATCAAGGACGTATCAGGCCGACGAATCGCAAGTATAGCTCAACACTAAGCTTCTGTTTTCTTCTCGTGCCAATACTCCCATATAAGTCAAATCCCTTGCTGGGCAAGACAAAGGAATGAATTGCTCGTAACGCGAGCCTTAAAGGAAGCACTGAAATGGACCAAGAACGTTTAACCCACCTAAAACAGCTCGAAGCGGAAAGTATTCATATTATCCGTGAAGTGGCGGCTGAGTTTGATAACCCAGTGATGATGTACTCCATCGGTAAAGATTCTTCTGTGATGCTTCATTTAGCTCGCAAAGCGTTTTACCCAGGCAAGATTCCATTCCCACTATTGCATGTTGATACGGACTGGAAATTCCGCGAGATGATTGAGTTTCGTGACCGCACAGCAGAAAAGTACGGTTTTGACCTATTGGTACATAAGAATCCTGAAGGTATCGAGATGGGTTGTAGTCCATTCGTACATGGCTCTTCGAAACACACAGACATCATGAAAACTCAGGGCCTTAAGCAGGCGTTAAACAAGTATGGGTTCGATGCGGCTTTCGGTGGCGCGCGTCGTGATGAAGAAAAATCTCGAGCGAAAGAACGTGTTTACTCATTCCGCGATAAAAGCCACACCTGGGATCCTAAAAATCAGCGTCCAGAATTGTGGCACACCTACAACGGTCAGGTGAATAAGGGTGAAAGTATTCGTGTATTCCCATTATCAAACTGGACGGAACTGGATATTTGGCAATACATCTATCTAGAGAGCATCGATATTGTTCCGCTTTACCTTTCGGATAAGCGTCCGATTGTTGAGCGTGATGGCATGCTGATCATGGTGGATGATGAGCGTATGGAGCTGCAAGAAGGTGAAGTCATTGAAGAGAAAAGTGTTCGTTTTCGTACTTTAGGCTGTTACCCCCTAACTGGAGCGGTTGAATCTGAGGCGAATACGCTAACAGGCATCATTGAAGAGATGCTGGTGGCGACGTCCAGTGAGCGTCAAGGTCGGGCGATTGACCATGATCAGTCGGGCTCTATGGAACTGAAAAAGCGCCAAGGTTATTTCTAAGAATCTAAGGAAAGAAAAATGAATAGTGCAGTAGAAGCCGAATTGGCTGAACTCGGGATTGAAGGTTATCTAAGTCAGCATCAGCATAAATCTATGCTTAGATTTTTAACGTGTGGCTCGGTAGATGACGGTAAAAGTACGCTAATCGGTCGTTTGCTCCATGATACAAAACAGATTTATGAAGATCAGCTAGCCGCAGTCCACTCGGATAGCCAACGAGTGGGTACTACAGGTGAGAAGCCTGACTTGGCACTGCTTGTTGATGGCTTGCAGGCTGAACGTGAGCAAGGCATCACGATCGACGTAGCTTACCGCTACTTCTCGACGCAAAAACGTAAATTCATTATTGCTGATACTCCAGGGCACGAGCAGTACACGCGCAACATGGCAACAGGCGCTTCAACGTGTGATCTGGCGGTGATCTTGATTGATGCTCGTAAGGGCGTTCTGGATCAAACGCGTCGTCACTCGTTTATTTCTAACCTGCTTGGTTTGAAGCATTTCATCGTTGCAGTCAACAAGATGGATCTTGTGGAATATTCACAAGATCGTTTTGAAGAGATTCGCGATGAATACCTAGAGTTTGCTGAAAACCTAGAAGGCGAAACTAATATTCAGATCTTGCCTGTTTCGGCGCTTGAAGGGATCAACGTTGCTGCGCCAAGCGAAGAGCTTGCATGGTTTGAAGGTCCATCATTACTCGAAGTTTTAGAGAACGTCGACATTGATCAAAAGCGTTCTGCGGGTGAATTCCGTTTCCCTGTGCAGTATGTGAATCGTCCTAATCTAGATTTCCGTGGCTTTGCAGGCACAGTGGCTTCTGGCCGTGTCAGTGTCGGTGATGAAATCAAAGCGCTGCCATCAGGCAAAACGTCTAAGGTTGCACGCATCGTGACTTTTGATGGTGATTTGGAATCTGCACAAGCGGGCTTGGCAGTAACGCTGACCCTTGAAGATGAGATCGATATCAGCCGTGGTGATTTGATTGTGTTGGAAAACGCACAGATCGAATCCACTAACCACGTATTGGCCGACATCGTGTGGATGACAGAGCAGCCTCTGCAACCGGGCAAAGCCTACGACATCAAGATCGCAGGCAAGAAAACCGTCGGTCAGGTGGAAACGGTTCGTCACCAGTACGACATCAACAACCTGTCTACTCACGCAGTTGATGAGTTGCCACTGAATGGTATTGGTTTGTGTGAATGGTCACTCAATGAGACAGTCGCGCTGGATAAATACCGTGAAAGTGCCGATACCGGTGGCTTTATCGTTATTGACCGTCTGACTAACGTAACGGTTGGTGCAGGTTTGATTCGAGACCGCTTGGACTCAGTTGAACAGCAAGTTGGTAACTTCTCTGCATTTGAAATTGAGTTCAACGCATTGGTTCGTAAGCACTTCCCTCATTGGGATGCCAAAGATTTAAGCCTACTACTTAAGTCATAAACGACTACGTAATCGCTTATTGAATCAGGCGGAAACCGATTGCTTCCGCCATAAAGGACGGGTATATGTGGCAACAAGGATTTGTATTAGCGATTTTGCTCGGCATCATTACTTGCCTGCTCGTTACCCGTATTAAGCCAAGCTTTATTTTTGCTGGCGCGGCGTTTATTGCTTTTATGGCAGGGATGATCGACTTGTCGAGCCTAGCCAGTAACTTCACTAACTCCTCATTACTGACTTTAATTCTTCTTATTCTCGCATCAAGTGCGTTGGAGAAAACTCGCTTAATCAGTTGGGTTAGCCGTAATATCTCTGAAGGTCGGCTAGGGACCGTGGTTGCGAAGTTGGGTATTTCCACAGCGTTACTTTCTTCTTTTACTAATAACACGGCAGTGGTGGTTTCTTTGATCGGGGCGATCAAACGTAATCAACAACATGCGCCATCTAAACTGCTTATCCCTTTGTCATACGCGGCCATCTTAGGTGGTACATTGACTTTGATCGGCACCTCAACCAATTTGATCATCAATAGCTTTGTTGAGGATGTAGGGCTACCTAGCTTGAACTTTTTTACGCCAACCTTGATCGGTTTAGCTGTGCTAGTGGGTGGGGTATTGATCCTGATCCCTCTGAGTTACTTCTTGCCAAACTACGATGATGGATCGCAGGATGATCTGCCTTATTTTCTTGAAGCAAGAGTAGAGCCCGGCTCGCCATTGGTTGGACGTAGCGTCAGTGAAAATAATCTTAGAGCATTGAGAAAATTGTTTTTAGCCGAAGTGATTCGAGACGGAAAAACCACGGCTTCGATTGACCCTGATTTTATTCTCCAAGCTCGTGATCGATTGCTGTTTTGTGGTGATGTCGAGAGCGTTGCAACACTGCAAGAGATCCAAGGGCTAACCCTGTTTGGCCAGCATCACCTTAATGGTCAGCGCTTTGTTGAGGTCGTCGTGAGTTCATCGGCAAGCTTTTGTCATAAAACCCTGAAAACTAGCCAGTTTAGAGACCGTTTCGATGCGGTGGTAGTGGCGATTCGTCGTGGTCATGAGCGGCTTGAAGGAGGGTTAGGGAATATTACGCTGACCGCAGGTGACACACTAATCTTAGTGCCAGGTAAGCGCTTTGAGGAGCAGCGTCAGCAACACAGTAAAGAGTTTGTGTTGATGAATGACTTAGACTCAAGTGCTAAGCTCGATGCCGATAAATCGACGCTTGTACTACTTGGCTTTGCCAGTGTTATTGGTCTAGCAATCGCTGATGTTGTCCCTCTAATCAAAGGGCTGGCAGGTTTTTTATTGCTGCTGGTCGCATTTGGTGTGGTGCAACTTGGTGAGTTTCGTCGCCGTTTCCCAGTTGATATTGTGGTGATCGTGGGATCAGCACTCTCTATCGCTCAAATGATGATTTCATCAGGGTTGTCGGAACGTATGGGGTTGATGTTCATCGAAGCGTTTAATGGCTGGGGTGTGTTTGGCGCGTTGGTCGCAACCTATTTAATGACCTTAGTTTTAACTGAGCTGGTAACCAACAATGCCGCTGCTGCGCTATCGTTTCCAATTGGCTACAGCATGGCTATCGGTTATGGCGTAGACCCGATGCCGTTCATTATGGCGGTTCTGTTTGGGGCCAGTGCTAGTTTTGTTTCGCCCTATGGTTATCAAACTAACCTGTTGGTTTATAGCGTTGGCAATTACCACGTTACGGATTATCTACGCATTGGCATTCCAATCTCGATTGTCTATTCGGGCTTGGTATTGACCTTAATACCTTATTTTTTCCCATTTTAATGCTGTTTATTTAAAGGACTAGTTATGACCGCAGTACGCCAATCAAAAGATGAGAATGTTGTGTGGCATCAGCACTCGATTGATAAAGCATTTCGCGCTGATCTAAAATCACAAAAGCCAGCCGTACTCTGGTTTACTGGGTTATCGGGTTCCGGGAAGTCGACTGTCGCTGGCGCATTAGAGAATCGCTTAGTGCAGTTGGGTTACCATACTTACTTATTGGATGGTGACAATGTACGTCACGGATTATGTAGCGACCTTAGTTTCTCTGATCAAGATCGTCGAGAGAATATCCGTCGTATTGGTGAGCTTGCAAAATTGATGGCTGACGCGGGCTTAATTGTGTTGTCCGCATTTATTTCTCCGCATCAAGCGGAAAGGCAGCTTGTGCGAGATTTATTGCCTGAAGGTGAGTTTCTGGAGGTGTTTGTTAACACTCCGCTAGAGGTTTGCGAGCAGCGTGATCCTAAAGGTCTGTATAAGAAAGCCCGCGCAGGAGAAATCCCGAACTTTACAGGTATTAGTTCAGTGTACCAAGCGCCTCAGAACCCTGAGATTGATCTACCCGCAGGTGAGAAGACACTCGATGAATTGGTCGAACTGTGTATTGATGCCTTGGAGAAGCGAAATATTCTAGCTAATTGAGACCGTTGGTATGACTAAGGCTGTCCACTTACTTATCGGCTTATTCATGACTGATAAGTCGTGCAGCTTTGGTTTACCGATACAAGAAACCTACCCTCTAGATTCTCTTTATTCTTCTCAATACACTTTACTTTTTACACCGTCTGTTCTTTGCACCGTCGAGTGTCTAGACGGTGTAGTTCACACTGCTGTTAACTTCTGTCTGCACCGTGAATTTTTGGCTCAATAGTGCAATCAACTGGTCGTAATACGGTATATTGGGTTTATTGCCAAGCAAGGTACAAAGCTCATTGCCTGTTGGGCTGAATCGATAATAAACCAGCTTTACCCCTTTTGATAAAGGGGTCAGTGACATAGTTTTGCCTTGATAGGTTAATTGCAGGGCGGGATCGAAATCTATCTCTCCGGATTCCAACTCTGTCCCTAAAATAACCCCGAGTTCTATTAAATGGAGCAGGCTAGAGTAGGGTAAGCTGTGTCCACCAAGGTTGATGGTATTAGTGGTGTCTCTTTTACCAAAGCTTAATAGCCCGGCATGAGATTTAAAGCCAAGCAATAATTTTCTACTGTTGTCGCCACCAAAACTGCAGCCCAGTGCCGCTGCTCTCTGTAGGGTGAGCGCTTCTTTGGGTGTCATACCTTGCAAGATCTGCAGTGCCTTCATCGAGGTTGAGCCCGGATTGGTGACTTCTCTTTTTAACACCTGAGCCCAAAGTCTTTGCATCGATGTATTGTGTATCTCTTGTGCCATATCGAAAAAACGAAATAGCCAGTCTTGATCCGGGTCGCCAGCCGCCTCATCCTTACATGAAGAGTGCGCCAGTTTTAGGATCTGTTCTAGGTTCCTTTGGCGTAACTCTTTGCGCTTTCTCTCTCGTAATAGTGCCCGTTGGATAAGTGTACTTTCAGCGTTATCTGCGGTCTTTTTACTATGGCTGATCAAGGCGTCTAAGCCGAAGCTTTGTGCGATGTGCCGCATCCTGCTTGCGCTATCGGCAATATGAAGCTTTTTCTCATGCTTATGCTGCGTATCGCTAGCATGCTCAATGATCACTGGCTGTTTAGTTTCTGACATAAGAGTACCGTTAGGAGGCGACTTAACTGTCTAAAATGTAACTCTTTATCTTATTGGTGGCTAGGTTTTGCGTACAGACTTGAAGACACCAACAAAATTTCACTTCTGTTAATGATAACAAGATGTTAAATTAGTTGCGATTTAGGAGGAGTATTATGAAGCAAGTCAATGATAGCAAACGGAAGAAACAGTTTAGTATGGGGTTGTTACTGGCGACTTATGTGGGTGTTCTCGTGTACTTGTCTGGTTATATCGCGTAATTTATCCCTATAGTCGTGGTCATTGATTATTGTTGAACCTTGTCATTTTTTCGCAAATAGCAGCTCATCCTTGAGCCTCTTCTAATGACTACATGTCGTCATATTCTTCAATTGCGGTACCTTCAATCAGATAGCCTGTTTGTGCTAGATCGTGGCTGATTGACTCCGTTTTCAGCGTGCCAACTAAGTAGATCACATCCCATAATTGCTGTATTGGCGCACCTTGCGGGAACTTCACGTAGATGATTTGGTTCGGTGGCGGTGGTGGCACGTGTATACATGCGCCGAAATACGGCACTAACAGAAACTCAGTGATCATGTTTTCATCACCTTCCAGCGGAATTACAAAGCCAGGTATTTTCACCTTACTGCCATTCAGCTCCGGACGTACAGCCCCCAAGGTTGATTGCTGTGGGCTTTCTATCGAGTGATCAACCATTGGCATTCCAAATGGGTCGAGTTGAGCTCGCTCCTCCTCTGGGATCAAGTCGATCCAATCGAGTGTTAATACTGACTCGTCATTCTGAGTCGTATTAGCATGAGCGGTGCTGACAAATGGGAACAGAAGTAGCCCAAGTATCAGTAGAAATTTGCGGTGCATGGTAGGGTCCTATTTTAGATGCGAATCGTCATCCCATCAGACAATGACTGGCGGTAAGCCCTGAAAGCGGGAATAAAGCCGATAATGATTCCGGCAATTTGTACCAACATGAGCAGTTTCCATTCATGGGCTGTGATTGCGGATATTGATATATTAATACCATAGCTTTGTTGCACGATAGGAGCAACCACAGCGATCAAGGCAAACAAGAGCGCAACGCCTAATGTTATACCAAGAAAGGTTAAAGCACTGGCTTCGCTAATCAGTAGGCCAAACACATGACGAGGCCTTGCCCCCATCGCTCGCAGAATCGCCATCTCACGACGTCTTTCTTGCAAGCTGGTCAGTAGGCTACTGAGCATGCCCAATAAACCGGCGACAACAACAAACCCTGAAACAATCAGTAGCGCTTGCTCTGCCACAGCCATCATTCCCCACAATTCGTGAAGCGCAATACCCGGCATAATCGCACTCAAAGGTTCTTGACGGTAGTTGTTGATCTCTCGTTGCAGTGCAAAGGTTTGGATTTTCGAGTTAAGCCCAAGCATCATTGCGGTAATCTGCTTAGGTTGGAAATCAAAAGTCTTTAACGTTTCAGCATCTGGGGTGTGTCCGAGGTTAGCTCCTGACTCCCAGCCAACGTGAATCGCTTCAATAGCCTCTAATGACACATGCACGGTTTTGTCTACTGGCGTTCCTGTTGGTGCGAGTATTCCGACAATCTTGAAGGGCAGGTTATCGTGACGGCTGAACGACACATCACTGATACCATGTGCAAGAATGATTTGATCGCCAATCTTGTAATCTAACTTTTTCGCGACATCGGCACCAATCACCACATCAAATAGCTCATTAAACTCTTTACCTTGCTGAAAAGTAAGTGGTTGCTTACTTCCGTAACGATAGTTTTCAAAGTAGCTGTGGTTGGTGCCCATCACGCGGAAGCCTTTGTGAGAGTCACCCAATGAGATAGGGATCGCCCACTTTACTGCGTTATGTTGGCTAAACTCTTGATAGCTTTTCCAATCGATGTTGTTGGTTGCATTACCGATTCTGAATACCGAATACAGCAGTAGGTTTACTTGGCCAGAGCGTCCGCCGACAATCAGGTCGGTACCTGAAATCGTATTGGCAAAGCTGTTCTTGGCTTCGGTTCTAACGCGTTCAACGCCGAGCAAGAGAATGACTGATACCGCCACGGTGAGAATGGTTAAAATGGCGGTGGCTTTACGATTGAGCACACTTTTTAGGGCTAAGTGAGTAATTACTTTCATACGACAACCTGAGCTTGGTTAACGGTTTTGAGATCTATAGTTCGAGTGAACAGTTTCTCTAGTGTTGGGTCATGGCTGACAAATATCAGAGTGGAGCCCGCTTGATTGGCTTGTTCTAACAACAGTTCAATAAAGGCTTCTCGGTTGTCATGATCCAAAGCGGAGGTTGGTTCGTCAGCAATAATGATTTTAGGTTGACCGATCAAAGCTCGAGCGGCAGCGACACGTTGTTGTTGACCAATACTTAACTCTGTCACCGGCTTATCCATTAGAGCTTGAGGTAGCTTTAATCGTAGTAATAACTCTTGGGCGGTTGCTTGCAGGCTATTTGGGCTTTCATCGACTTGCTGCTTACGAATCTTTGAAAACTGGCAAGGAAGCGTCACGTTGTCGATTACTGACAAGTAAGGAAGTAGGTTAAACTGTTGGAAAATATAACCGATATGGTCAGCTCTGAATTTGTCTCTCTGGCGCGGGGTTAACTGAGTGAGATCTTGGCCAAGGATAGAAACTTCACCTTGCTCGGCTTGATTAATTCCGGTCAACAGTCCTAGCAATGTTGATTTTCCACAACCACTAGGCCCTTTGATGAAAAGGTGTTCTTGAGCTTGAATATGCAGTGAAGGGATTTTAAGGGTTGGGGGTAATTCTGGCTTCCAACGAAAGTTGATATTTTCGAGTTTGACCACAAGTGATGAACTGTCAAAAGACATACTAGCTCCAATAATTAAAGCGGGGTATCTACTGGACCACAATGAGAAACATTAATTCCCTATAGCATACCAATTTTTGCAGCCAAGTCAGTGAGTGCTCAATGACTTGGCTGGTTTTCGATGCTTAATTCAATCTAATGCTGATTAGAATCTGAAACTAGTACGCTCAGCATTAAATACTTCTTGAGTTTGCGTATTGTCGGTGAGCAGGTTCACGGTCATTTTTTCTGTATTGCTGAACTTTGAGAACCACTCTGTGCTGACGGTATCAAGCTTGGCGATGTCTGAACATTGGTAATGGTACTCAACCGTAAATTCACCGTGGCCACCTTCCGAGTGATCATGGCCTTCATGATCATGGTGATCGTGTTCAGCGTGGTCGTGGTCTTTGTGTCCGTCATGATCGTGTTCAGCGTGGTCGTGGTCTTTGTGTCCGTCATGATCGTGTTCAGCGTGGTCATGGTCTTTGTGTTCGTCATGATCGTGCTCATGGCCTTCATGGTCATGATGATCGCCTTCTAAGGTGTTGGTTACAGACTTGAATTCCAACGTACAGTTTGCATTTTTGAAACTGAACAGCTCTTCAGGTTGGTTTAATTGTGCAATAGCTTGCTCAAACACTTTCTTTTGCTCTGCTGTTTCTGGAGCATGTTCAAAGCCTACTACATCCGAGCCCGGAGCTGTCACTTCAACCAGCAGTTCTTGCCCATCTTGAGCGATGTTTACTTCAACTTCACCGTGTACGTGTGCGCTATGAGAACGGAATTCTTCGTTAGCTAAAACATTAGTAGAGACTGTCATGCCGATAACAACGGCTAAAATAGAAGGTTTCATGTTTTTTCCTGAATAAAGGTTAATGAAAAAGGTCGCGCTATCTATTCCGTGCTTGCTGAGAGTGGGCTAACTCTGAACTTAAACAAAAAGCATATTTGTGTTCTACGTTCTACAATGTTTTGCCACATGATGATTAACCACAGAATAAAAAGGATATTGTTATATTATAACAATATCCTTTGGTTTGATCTCAAAAAAGATGTAAATAGCTGATTAAATACTCGCTTTAATCAGCTCAATGACTTGATTGATTTCTGACTCGGTTAATTCGCCTTCTTGGACAAACAAAATTTTACCTTGTTTGTCTTGTACGATAATCGCTGAGCTTTTTTCTTTCAGATCCCATGATGAGGCGACAGCACCATTTTCATCAAGCACCATTGAAGACCATGGAAATTCTTCTTTGCTGCTTTCTGCTGACGATTTGACAAAAGACCCTGTACCCCAAACCGCATCATTTTGGTTGATGATGGTCGTCGTTTGGTAGCTGTCTTCTGAGAAATCTGACGCTGTAATGGCGGTCATCAGTGGGGCATTCAGCGCTTTAGCTTTACTGCGACCAGCGATGGCTTGAATGACCCGAACCTTGCCGAGAAGATCATTGGTTGTCCAAGCTTGATATTCGGTCTTGTTGTCGTTTAGAACAATTTCCCCATAGCTGCTGATATCGACGGCAGGCACAGTTGAGCCCAGTGATAGATTGTGAGCATTGGCGAATAGTGGAGAGGCTGCGGCTAAAAAAGCCAGTAGAGTTTTGTTTTTCATTATATTTTTGTTCCGCTTATTGGTTTGCACAGCAATTATAATAGGAAATTAAAAAAATGCCTGGTTAAGTTTTTATTGTACCGCTTTGAAATAAGTTGCATGCTTGTTATCAAAGGGTATAATTGGGCGTTATAAGATAAAAATCGGATTATCTTGCTGTTAGCTTAAGGGATTAGCTCTGAATGTGCTTTGAACAAGCTTCTTTCTGGCTTATAGCTGTTGTACTCAAATGGAATTGAGGTTGTGTTATGTTAAGAGAATTTTCTACTTACCGTCCCCATCAGGTGGCGCGTTTCGTTAAAGTCCTATTCAAAGGGCAGTTTGCTATTGAAGGTGTCGGAGAGTTTCATTTTGACCAAGGCAAGGTGCTACTTCCTGAAGTTTCAGACAAACAAAAACTGACCATTTATAAAGAAGTTAACGGTACGATTGCAGCACTGCCGATGTAAAAGACCATTGTCGAGTCGTCTGCGTCAAATAAATGAATAATGAAATGGGCTTCCTAGTGGAAGCCCATTTTGATGGTTCTGGTTTGTATCTCTAGCCAGTTTTATTGTGGCGGAAAGCAGACTCCGGTACCACCTAACCCACAATAGCCGTTAGGATTTTTCGCCAGGTATTGCTGGTGGTAGGTTTCTGCAAAAAAATATTTTCCTGCAGGGAGAACTTCTGTTGTGATCTCACTCCCTAACGATTCGGTTATTGCTTGCTGGTATTCACGTTTAGACTGCTCAGCAATGGCCTGTTGCTGTTCACTAAAGGTGTAGATAGCAGAGCGATACTGAGTACCTAAATCGTTACCTTGACGCATGCCTTGCGTCGGATCATGACGCTCCCAAAAGGTTTCAAGAATGCGAACTAAAGAGGTTTGCTCGCTATCAAAAAGGACGCGAACGACTTCGGTATGGCCAGTTTGTCCAGTGCATACCTGTTCGTAACTGGGGTTGACGGTATATCCGCCTGAATAGCCAACGGATGTGGAAATCACCCCCTCCAATTGCCAAAGCAACCGCTCCGCTCCCCAGAAGCATCCCATGCCCAGCAGGACTTGTTGCTGGGAGCCTGTCGGCTCATCGAGTAAGTTCGTTTGATTAACGAAATGGCGCTCAGTTATTTGGATTGGTTCGGCATTCCCCGGTAATGCGGTTGCTGCGGAAACCTGTTGTTGTTTGTTTAGCATGTTATATTCCTTTTTGCATACGTTTACCGCGCTTAATTCTGTTTACTTCGTCTTTAAATGAAACCGTGTTATTGCAGGATTTATTACAGACTCAGTCTCTTTTTAGCGGTATGATTTCTTTTTACTTCTTAACGTATTGATAACTTCTTCCCCAATTAAGCATGATAAGAAAAACTTTACCAGTTCTGATTGGCACTCTATTGTCATCTACGCTCGCTTTCGCTGAGGTTTCCCTTGAAATTAAAGGGCTTAATGGGGCGCTTGAGGATAATGTTGAGGCTTATCTGAGTGCGATTCCTGAAGAAGAATATGCCGTTTCACTAAGGTTTCAATCTCGCTTGGAATCGATGATCCAGGAAGCCATCAATGCGTTGGGTTACTACCAACCTCGTATCACCTTTTCCCACTCTGAAGACAATACCGAATTGACCGTTGTGGTTGAACCGGGCGCGCCTGTGATTATTTATGCTTCCGATATTGTTGTGAGCGGCGAAGCCAAAGATGATCCTGATTTTTTGGCGTTGATTGCTCGGAGTCAGTTGTCGAAAGGTTCGATTCTCAACCATGGTAACTATGATGCATTGAAATCATCGATGCGTAACCTTGGATTGGCAAAAGGCTATTTCGACGGTGCTTATGAACTCAGTAAGCTAGAAGTCGCGCCCGAACTAAATCGTGCTTATGTTCGCCTGCATTACAGCAGTGGTATTCGTTATCACTTTGGTAGCACTCAGGTTTCTGGAAGTCAGATTGAAGAAGATAAGGTTCAATCACTCAAGCCTTTTGAAGACGGTGAACCGTATTCGATTGCCAAGGTGGGGGAGTACAACCAAAACTTGTCTAATACCGATTGGTTCTCTTCTGTGTTTGTTGAACCCGACTTAAGTCAATTGGGCGAAGGACGAGAAATCCCGATGAAGGTCAGCCTTACCCCGCAAGCACGCAACCAAATTGAGACCGGTATCGGTGTTTCCACTGACCTCGGTGTTAAAGGTACATTAAAATGGAACAAACCTTGGGTTAATGAACGAGGGCATAGCTTTGATAGTAGTTTGTCGATTTCCAAGCCTGAGCAGACCATCACTGCAAGCTATAAAATTCCATTGGACGACGTGCAGAATGACTACTACCAACTGAAATACGGCATGAAAAAATTGGATAACCGAGATACCAAGAGTTTGGAGTCTAACTTGGCCTTAGAAAGATATTGGCGCCTTGATAATGGCTGGCAACGAACGGTATTCATTCGTTACCTGATTGAAAACTATGAGCAAGGTCTACAAGACGATTTAGCACAGTTTGTATTGCCGGGCGTCTCTTTTTCTCGAACTCGGACGCGTGGCGGCTCGATGCCGATGTGGGGCGATAAACAGAGCATCATGGTGGAAGCGGGGGACGAGAGCTTGCTATCTGAGACCAAGGTTGTGCGCTTTCAAGGACAAACGGCGTGGATTCGCAGCATTGGTGATAACCATCGAGGATTAACTCGACTGCAATTTGGCGGTAACTTTGCTGATGAGTTTGATAAGTTGTCCCCTTCGTTAAGGTTTTTTGCCGGTGGTGATAACAGCATTCGCGGTTATGGCTATGAGTCTATTTCTCCTCGAGATAAAAGTGGCGCACTCACGGGGGCAAAATACATGGCAACCAGTTCATTTGAATACCAATACCGTGTGGTTGGGAATTGGTGGGGGGCGGCGTTCTATGATATCGGTGATGCATTTAATGATACGCCCGAATGGAAGCATGGTACCGGGGTTGGGGTTCGCTGGGCCTCGCCAGTGGGGCCAGTCAGTTTAGACTTTGCTTGGGGGCTCGATGCGGCCAAAGGTGATGAGTTCCAATTACACTTTAGTTTAGGGCCTGAGTTATGATCAAAGTGATGGGTAAGTGCATTAAATGGACATCGATATCTCTGACGTCGATTCTATTGCTATTGATAGCACTGTTGGGGTTTGTTTTATTCACTAACCTTGGACTGAACACTGTGCTGTGGGGCGCAGAAAAAGCCTTGCCACAGCTGAAAGTAGAAAGCACCACAGGGGCTCTGTTGCCAAGCTTTACGCTCAATAATGTTCAATTTAAAGACGATGCTCTTCATATCGATACTAAGGTTGAAAAATTAGCATTAGCCATCAACCCGCGCTGCTTGCTCGATCCTAAGCTGTGTGTCGATCGCATTGCGATCCATGGTTTGGAATTGGCGTTTACTGAATTACCAGCCGCCTCTCCAGAAGGTGTAGAGCCGACCCCGCCAGTAACCTCGGTAAAAACACCGCTGCCTATCGTGATCAATCGCATTGCCTTGTCTGATATTAAACTGAATATCTTGGGGCATGAAATTGAATGGAGTCTGTTCTCTAGCGCTCTAAGTATGCAAGGAGAACAACTGACGGTATCACCCACCTTGTTCAATGATCTTAAGGTGAAACTCGCTGAGTCCATTGAAGAGCCGCCATCAGACACTGTAGAGCCAGAGCCTGTTACTAATACTGCAATAGAGCTGCCTGAAGTCTGGATCCCTTTACAGATTGTACTAGAGCGTTTCGATCTCAATCGTTTCACCTTAGAGCAAGAAACCCCGGTCGTTGTTCACCACCTTGGATTGGAGGCTCGTGTGGGTCAGCATGCGGTTGATGTGTCGACGCTAGAGCTCGATATGCCACAAGCAAGCGCTAACCTCGCGGCTCAGGTTGAGCTCAAAGACGGCTACCCGCTGCAGTTGACTTTAGATGCACAAGTGAAAGAAACCGATCTCGCAGGTCAGGCATTGTCGCTGAAAGCGCAAGGTAGCGTGGCTAAGCTGCAGTTGGATTCTCAATTCTCTGAATTGATCGAGGCAAAACTGTCTGGAGAGATCCAACCCTTAGAGCCGGCGCTACCCTTTGACCTTCTTTTAGAGCAAGGGCAAGTTCAATGGCCTCTTACAGGAAAAAGCGATTACCAAGCGACCATTGAGCAATTCCAAGCCGATGGCTCACTAGACGGTTTCAATGTTCTACTTAAAGGTGAAGCCGATGGTAAGGAAATCCCAGAGTTAGCCATCGACCTGCAGGGTAAAGGTACCACTGAGCAAATCGAACTAGAGCGTCTAGCACTGAGCACCTTAGGTGGCAAACTGAATGGTGTGGTTAAAGTGAATTGGAAAAATCTAGTCAATTGGCAGGCTGAGGTTGCGCTGCAAGACATTCAGCCGGGGCTGCAGTGGCCAGAAGCGGAAGGAAAAATTAGTGGTAGTCTAATCACCACTGGTGAATTGACGGAAGCAGGGGGTTGGGCGATTGAGTTACCTAAGCTAGATATTGAAGGGATCTTGCGTGAGTATCCTCTGGATGTCCAAGGTCAGTTGTCAGCGTCTGACCGCAGCGCAACTGGTGAGCCTCAACTTAAAACCAGCGGCTTGAGCCTCGCCCATGGCGTCAACTCGATTGAAGCGCAGGGAGAGCTGGATAAGCAATGGGATATGGGGGTAGTGATTCATTTCCCGGAGCTTGTGAAAAGTATTCCTCAACTGAAAGGCGCAGTGATGGGTAATATCCAGCTTAGTGGCCCTTCAAAAGAGCCCGAAGTCGCTATCGCTTTAAATGTAGATAACATCGATTGGAACAACGAGGCGACACTCGAATCCTTGTCGCTCAATGGTTCTGTGGTGCCACTACCCAAGCCTCAAGCGGATTTAGTATTAAAGGCCAACAATCTAACCTACCAAGATCAGAGCGTGCAAAGCATCGACTTAACGGTCAATGGTGGCGAGAAGCAACACACCGTGACCCTGGATGTAATCTCCGACATAGTGTCTGCTAGCTTGGCAATTTCTGGTGAGTTGATTCAAACCCCTTCTATCATTTGGGATGGATCGTTAGATCGAGTCAAAATAACCACCGAGCAGGGGCCTTGGCAATTGAATCAACCGGTCGCGATTAAGGCTGATGTTGATAAGCAGCTTGCCGATGTACAAGCGCATTGTTGGCAGCAAGCGGGTTCGAGCGTGTGCTTGGATGAAGACGTTCGTGCCGGGCAGTCAGGTGCTGCCAAACTGTCGATCAATCAGTTCGATTTTGAACAGATTAAGACCTTCTTACCTAATGAAACGCAGCTGCAAGGCATAGTAAATGCGACGGCTGAGGCCAAATGGTCGGAGCAAGGAGAGCCTGAGGTTACGGTCAGTCTCGACATGCCGAAAGGGCAGGTTGTGCAACAAGTTGGAGAACCCATCACACTCGGTTGGGAGAGTGTTGTATTAAATGCCCAGCTCAAGGACAACCAACTCAATGCTGACTTTACGTTAGACGTGACTGAAAACGGTGATTTATCGGGTACGGTGGCGTTACCTGATATTCTTGCCGAAGATAGAATGATCGATGCGGCGATTCAATTGACCACCTTCCACCTCGACTTCTTAGAGCCCATTTTAGGCGAGTATAGTTTGTTGAAAGCACAGCTGGAGAGTGACTTAAAAGTACAAGGCTCTCTAATGCACCCTCAAGTCTTTGGTCAGTTCTCTGTCGATGGAGTGCAAGTCAAAGGTGATGTCACGCCTGTCGATATTAATGATGGTCGTATTGTGGTCGACTTTGATGGCTATAGCGCCAAATTGGATGCCGATATTGAGACCCCGGATGGTCATCTCGATCTTGAGGGGGCTGGAGATTGGCAGGATCTTCAAGCATGGCACTCAAACGTCCGAATCTTTGCTGATGAACTAATGGTTGAGATTCCGCCTATGGTCAAGGTGAAGGTTGTACCTGATATGACCATTGAAGTGACCCCTGAGCTGGCTAAAATTACCGGTGATATCGCACTGCCATGGGGGCGGATTGTGGTTGAAGACTTACCACCGTCAGCCGTTGGCGTGTCATCCGATCAGGTTATCTTGAATAAAGATCTTGAACCTGTTAATGAGGATGCGGTTCCCTTTGATGTTGTGACCAATATTAATATATCAATTGGTGATGACTTTAAACTTTCCGCTTTCGGCCTTGAGGGTGAATTAGTCGGTAAGCTCAATGTGACGCAAAAAGATCAAGGTCCATTTATCACTGGTGAAGTGAATATCGTAGATGGTACCTATCAATCATTCGGGCAAGACCTGCTGATTGAAGAAGGTAAAATTTTGATGAATGGCCCCGCCGATCAGCCATACGTGGCAATAAATGCGGTACGTAACCCAGATAATACTCAAGATGATGTAACAGCAGGGATCCGAGTGACGGGCCCTGCGACAGAGCCAACCATCGAAATTTATTCCGACCCAGCGATGCCGCAAGCGAACGCACTGTCCTATATTTTGCGTGGCCAAGATATTGATGGCGAATCGAGCGGCTCAATGACAACTACCCTAATCGGTTTGAGCCTAGCTAAGAGCGGTAAGGTGGTCGGTGAAATTGGTGAGGCGTTTGGCGTACAGGATTTGCAACTGGATACTGCGGGTTCCGGTGATGATTCACAAGTGACGGTCAGTGGCTACATTCTGCCTGGATTACAGGTCAAGTATGGCGTAGGTATCTTCAATTCGTTGGGTGAGTTTACCGTTCGTTATCGATTGATGCAGGATCTCTATATTGAAGCTGTGTCTGGTTTAGACAGTGCGGTTGACCTGCTATACAAATTTGAGTTCGAGTAGCGGTGGGAAGTAGTGCTCTCATAGAAAGTAAAAAGCCAATACTTCTCATAGTACTGGCTTTTTTAATGCAGCTAACTTTAAGGCGTTAAGCTTTTATTCTGGGTTTTGCTTAAGAAACTCTTCGACTTTATGAACCATGTCTGTTGAACCAACAAAGAAAGGAACACGTTGGTGTAGCTCAGTTGGTTTGATGTCCATGATGCGTTGAGTACCATCTGAAGCAATACCACCCGCTTGTTCCATAAGGAAAGCAATTGGGTTGCACTCGTAAAGCAGACGCAGTTTACCTTGAGGGTGGCTGTGTGTGCTTGGGTACAAGTAGATACCGCCTTTTAGCAGGTTACGGTGGAAATCTGATACTAGAGAACCGATGTAACGTGATGTGTAAGGGCGGTTGTCGCTTGGCTCATTTTCTTGGCAGTACTTGATGTACTTCTTAACACCCGTAGGGAAGCGGATGTAGTTACCTTCGTTGATTGAGTAAATCTTACCTTCGTCTGGAACCATCATGTTTTCATGAGACAGAAGGAAGGTACCCAATGATGGGTCGTAGGTGAAGCCATTTACACCAGCGCCTGTTGTGTATACAAGCATGGTTGAAGAGCCGTAAATCACGTAACCCGCAGCAACTTGCTTGTGTCCAGGTTGTAGAAAATCTTCTTCTGTTGGTGGAGTACCAATTGGAGATACTCGGCGGTAGATAGAAAAGATAGTACCAACCGATACATTCACATCGATGTTTGTAGAGCCATCAAGTGGGTCCATTAGTACAACGTACTTAGCGTTTTTGTTGAGCTCTTTATTAAAAGCTACCGCTTCGTCTTCTTCTTCACTTGCCACACCACAAACTTGGTCACGAGCTTCTAAAGCCGCTTTAAATTTGTCGTTCGCGTAAAGATCTAGCTTTTGCTGCTCTTCGCCTTGCACGTTGTCTGTACCCACTGCGCCAGTGATATCGACTAGGCCAGCTTTGTTGATCTCACGGTTAACAATTTTTGCAGCAAGTCGAATAGACGACAAAAGGGATGATAGATCACCGCTTGCATGGGGGAAGTCACTCTGTTTTTCAACAATGAACTCACCAAGGGTGCGCATCTCAGACATGTTATTTCCTTAAACTTCTCTCAATATTAGGGGGGATTTGAGCACTGTAGATCGGCCTCTTTAGCGGGCTGTATTCATCTAGACGCTTACCTAAATTCTAAAGGTTAGAACTTTTTAATGGTAATGAAGTAAGTGATTCAGGTCTCACTTAGCATGTCGACCTCATTTGTTTTGCATTGCGACTCGCTTTTAATCGCTAATTAATGATAATGAATACAGTCGTTCGATTTAGACATGATTCATTTAGCCAAGTATTTGGAAGCAACTTATGCATATTCATATCTTAGGAATTTGTGGCACCTTCATGGGTGGTGCAGCGGTATTGGCTCGTCAATTAGGTCATAAGGTGACGGGGAGTGATGCGAACGTTTATCCTCCAATGAGCACTTTACTGGAATCTCAAGGGATTGAAATAATTGAAGGGTTCGACCCCGTACAACTTGAGCCCAAGCCGGATCTTGTGGTGATTGGTAACGCGATGAGCCGTGGTAATCCATGTGTTGAGTATGTGTTGGATCATAACCTGAGATACACGTCTGGTCCGCAGTGGTTACAAGAGTTCTTGTTGCATGATCGCTGGGTGCTGGCGGTATCAGGGACACATGGTAAGACTACGACATCAAGCATGCTAGCATGGATCTTAGAAGATTGCGGCTATGCACCGGGCTTCTTAGTTGGTGGTGTTTTAGGGAACTTTGGTATTTCAGCGAGACTGGGTGAAAGTATGTTCTTTGTGGTCGAAGCTGATGAATATGACAGTGCTTTTTTCGACAAGCGTTCTAAGTTCGTTCACTACCACCCAAGAACCTTGGTGATCAATAATCTAGAGTTCGACCATGCAGACATCTTCGACGATCTGGAAGCGATAAAGCGTCAATTCCATCATTTGGTGCGCACTGTGCCGAGCAATGGACGTATTTTTTCACCTAAGCAAGATACCGCTATTGAAGATGTTCTAGCACGTGGTTGCTGGAGTGAGACGGAATCGAGCGGTAAATTTGGAGACTGGAATGCCAAGAAGCTGGTGAAAGATGGCTCTCAATTTGAGGTGTATTTCCAGGGTGAATATGTTGGTACCGTCGACTGGGATTTAGTTGGCGATCATAACGTCAGTAACGCATTAATGGCAATTGCAGCGGCAAGGCACGTAGGGGTGACACCGGATCTAGGGTGTGAGTCGCTGGCGACCTTCATCAATACTAAGCGTCGCTTGGAGTTTAAAGGTGAGGTGGCAGGAGTTTCTGTCTATGATGACTTTGCTCACCACCCAACCGCGATTGAACTGACGCTGGGCGGTTTACGTAACAAGGTAGACAATCAAAAAATCATTGCGGTTTTAGAGCCTCGCTCTGCGACCATGAAGCGAGGCGTGCACAAAGCAACCTTGGCTGATTCTCTGAAGCAGGCGGATTCGACCTACTTATTCCAGCCGGACAACATTGATTGGTCAGTGCAAGATGTCGCGGATGCCTGTCATCAACCGGCACACGTCAGTGATGATATGGATGCATTCGTTGCTAAGATTGTCGCAGAGGCACAAGCTGGTGACCAAATATTGGTGATGAGCAATGGTGGCTTTGATGGCATTCACCAGAAACTGTTGGATGCATTGGCACTCAAAGGCTAATGCCATTCAAGCTCCTATAACCTGAAATAATTGAGACCATGATAAAACACGATAAAGCGATAACCCTCGCGTTCACTGGCGCATCTGGTGCGCCTTACGGGCTGCGTTTACTTGAGTGCCTATTGGCGGCTGATTATCAGGTTTATTTACTGATATCGTCGGCGGCGAGGGTGGTGCTGGCGACTGAGCATCAACTCCAATTACCCGCAGGACCAGAAGCGGCGAAACAAGCTTTAGTTAAGCACTTAGGTTGTGACCCACAAAAGCTGGTGGTGTGTGGCAAAGATGACTGGTTCTCACCGGTTGCGTCGGGTTCAGCGGCACCAAAACAGATGGTAGTGTGCCCATGTTCGGCAGGCAGTCTGGCTTCAATTGCTCATGGCTTATCGGATAACCTGATTGAGAGAGCGGCTGACGTCGTCATGAAAGAGCGAGGGCAGCTGTTACTGGTGGTTCGTGAAACGCCATTTTCCACGCTGCATCTAGAAAATATGCACAAACTCTCAACCATGGGCGTGACGATCATGCCAGCGGCTCCGGGTTTTTATCACCAGCCTAAGTCGATTGAGGATCTGATTGATTTTATGGTAGCACGTATTTTGGATCACCTTGGTATTGAGCAGGGCTTAGTGCCACGTTGGGGGTACGATCAACGTAATTGAGCCTAACTTGATGGCTTATTGTTAAAAATAAAATTACAATCCTGAACACTCATCGGGGAGCGAACCATTCAACTAATGAATGCGAGTTGAGATCAAGCGAGCTTGGGACCCGTAAACCTGAACCAGATAATGCTGGCGTAGGAATTGAGTTAGGAACAACCTCAGCCGTTCTCCTCCCTCAATCCTGTGCCATAGACCATGGAGAGCGTCTAGTGAAATTCACATTAACCACCCTTGCGACTACCACCGCCATCTCTTTTTCTGCTTTTGCGGCAGACAATACCCTCACCGTTTACACCTACGACTCGTTCGCAGCGGATTGGGGGCCTGGTCCTATCGTTGAAAAAGCATTTGAAGCACAGTGTGGCTGTGATGTGAATTTTGTCGCGCTAGAAGACGGGGTCTCTATTTTAAACCGTCTGCGACTTGAAGGCCGTCATAGCAAAGCGGATATTGTTTTAGGTTTGGATAACAACCTAATGGCGGAAGCGAAAAACACGGGACTATTGGCTGAGCACAATGTCGATACTTCATCCGTGATACTGCCCAATGGGTGGAGCGACAGTACTTTTGTCCCTTATGATTTTGGTTACTTTGCTTTTATCTACAACACCGAGAAATTGGCAAACCCACCTAAGAGTCTGAGAGAGCTGGTTGAACAGCGTGATGATCTTAAAGTGATCTACCAAGATCCACGCACATCAACACCGGGACAAGGCATGATGCTTTGGATGAAGTCGGTATACGGTAATAATGCGGCTACAGCGTGGAAGAAGCTGGCTCAGAAAACCGTGACGGTAACCAAAGGTTGGTCTGAAGCTTACTCCATGTTCTTAGAAGGTGAGTCGGATTTAGTGTTGTCTTACACTACGTCTCCGGCTTACCACATCATCGCAGAGAGTGATTCTAAATACGCTGCCGCAAGTTTTGAAGAGGGCCATTATACCCAAGTGGAAGTGGCAGCGAAGGTTAAAGGTAGCAACAATGAGAAACTGGCTGATGAGTTTATGGCGTTTATCCTAAGTGATGAATTCCAGTCGGCGATGCCCACAGGCAACTGGATGTACCCAGTCACCGATATTGAGCTGCCAAAAGGATTCGAGCAACTTACGGTTCCTCAGCAAGCGCTAAGCTTTACGCCTGAAGAAGTTGCCGCTAAGCGAAAGCCATGGATTCGTGAATGGCAGAGTGCGCTTACTTTTTAATTTACTTTTAAAAGAATGAACGACCTGTATTTAAATCCATTCTTTATGTTTGGAATGGACTTGTTACGGTAAAAATCAATTTATGATAAAGAAAACGCCTAAGGTCGGTATTTGGGTCGCGATATTCATTACCGCCTTCGTGGTTTCAGCTGTAGGGGCATTGCTTAGCAGGGCCCCTTCTCTTGATATCAGCCAAGTATGGTCCGATCCTTACTATTGGCATGTAACGAAGTTCAGCTTTTATCAAGCGACACTCTCTACTGTGCTGAGCGTTGGCTTTGCTATACCGATTGCTCACGCGTTGTGTCGCAGACAGTTTTTTGGGCGAGCCTTATTATTGAGGCTGTTCTCCTCGACCTTAGTTTTGCCGGTGTTGGTCGGCGTGTTTGGCTTACTCGCAATCTATGGAAACAGCGGTTGGTTAGCTAAATTTTTGGCGAACTTCGATAGTGAATTGCCATTCTCCATCTATGGGTTGAACGGCATTTTGCTGGCACACGTCTTCTTTAATCTACCCTATGCCAGTCGTTTACTTTTACAAGCCTTAGATACAGTGCCTGCAGAGCAACACAAGCTGTGTGCGCACTTAGGTATGAGTCATTGGAATAAATTCAGATGGGTTGAATGGCCGCGTTTAAGGCAGCAATTGCCTCATGTGTGTGGCTTGGTCTTTATGCTGTGTTTTACCAGTTTTGCTACCGTGATGGCACTCGGCGGTGGACCTAAATCAACCACTATCGAGCTCGCTATTTATCAGGCGATTAAATTCGACTTTGACTTGCAGGCTGGTGCCTTGCTCGCGATATGGCAAATGTTGCTGTGTGGGGTACTTGCGGTGATCATTCAGCGCCTATCCAAGCCGATTTCGGTGACGGCCAGTCAGTTATCGGAAGACAAGTATTTGGTTAAGGACTACTGGTGGTCAAAAGCTTGGGATAGCTTTTGGATCATCGTAGTCTCAATGCTGGTGTTACCGCCGTTGGCGATGGTGATGGTCAGTGGTATTAACTCGCAAGCATTAACCGTACTGAGCAGTGAGCCGTTTTGGGCGGCGTTAATGACTTCGGTTAAAGTCGCGTCATTAGCAAGTGTTATCGCGGTTGGGATTGGTATCGCGATACTCCTGACCAGTCGAGCATGGCGCTTACAGAATAAAAACTTTAGAGCCGATAAAATCGAGCTGATTGGCACTATTATCTTAGTCACTCCGGGGCTTGTGATCAGTACGGGTATCTTCTTATTACTGCGCTCATTTACCGATGTGTTCAGCCTTGCTTTCTTTATCGTGATTGCGGTCAACAGCTTAATGGCGCTGCCTTACGTAATTAAAACCCTAGCTCAACCTATGCTGCATCTGTCTCAACAATATCAATATGTATGTGCCAGTTTAGGTATGACAGGCTTTACGCGTTTTAGGCTAGTGGAGTGGCGCGCACTGCGTAAACCTATGGCACAGGCTTTTTCGATCAGCTTTATGTTAGCGATGGGTGACTTAAGCGCGATTGCCTTATTTGGCAGTCAAGATTTTAGAACGCTGCCGTTATACCTATTTCAATTGTTAGGCAGCTATCAAATGGAGGCCGCTGCTGTCGTCTCCGTGAGTTTATTGTTGTTGAGTGTCGGTAGCTTTAGCTTGATTGAATTTTTATTTACTCGAAGATCTAAGCTCAATACTAAACAACTAAAGGACTAAAGAGTTAAGGAACCGATGATGTTAGTGATGAAAGATGTGGACTACCACTATCACAGGGAGTTATTTAGCTTTGATTTTCAAGCTGAACAGGGCGATATTGTTGCGCTTATGGGGCCAAGTGGCGCTGGTAAATCAACACTGCTTGCGCTAGTCGCGGGGTTTATAGAGCCGACATCGGGTACGATTTCTGTGGCAGGGCAGTCGCTGATTGGCAAAGAGGTGCATCAACGCCCATTGGCAATGTTGTTTCAAGAGCACAACCTCTTTGCCCATCTTACGGTGCGAGAAAATATTGGGCTAGGGTTACATCCAGGGCTAAGGCTCACGGCAACCCAGAAGCTCGAAGTTGAGCAAGCAGCAGTACAAGTCGGTGTTGCTGAATATTTGGACAGATTGCCTGAGCACTTATCGGGCGGTCAACGACAGCGTGTGGCGTTAGCCCGTTGTTTTGTCCAACCACATGATATTTGGCTGCTTGATGAGCCGTTCTCTGCGCTCGACCCTTTACTGCGAGAGGAGATGCTGAGTTTAGTGAAGCGCTTAGCGGCAGAGCGAAATATTACGGTTTTGATGGTGACTCACCATTTAGGTGATGCGCGCAGTATCGCGAATAAATTTGCATTTGTGGCGTTAGGTAAGGTGTTGGTTGCAGACTTGATAGAGGTACTGACAGCGGAGCATCCACAGCCGGAGCTCAGTGCATTTGTTCGAGCAGGTGAGTGATCGTTGATCGTTACACGGAATATTTTTTGATATTGAGTACGTCGAAAACAAAAAGACCTAGCATGCGCTAGGTCTTTTATTCTCTCTATGAGTAGAGCGAGACACAGATTAGTCTTCTAGCTTTAGCTCTTTTAAGATTTGGAAGATCTCACGAGAAGATTTCGCTGGCTTATTTGCTGATTTCTCTTTGTTAGCTTGGCGAGCGAGTTGACGAAGACGCTGACGGTCTGCTTCAGGGTACATTTCCATGACTTCTGAAATGGCGGCATCACCTTCAGCAACCACACGATCACGCAGTAGTTCAAGCTTATGCAGCTCAGCGGTTGCTTGTGAGTGTTTGTTACGAACTTTATCCAAAGCGGCTTGAATTGGCTCAGGATCGACATTGCGCATGACTTTACCAATGTATTGAAGTTGACGGCGCTTAGCTTCATTTTTAAAGCGTTGTGCATCTTTAATCGCTTGTGCCAAATCTTCAGACAGCGGAAATTTGTCTAATACAGAAGGCTTTAGTCCAACAAGCTCTTCTCCCAGCTTTTGCAGGGCGTCCATGTCCGTTTTCATTTCTGTCTTACTTACCCAGATGATTTCTTCTTCTGGTTCCCATGGGGCTTTTTGGTTTTTGCGAGCCATCTTTTCTGCCTATGTCACTATCTCAAACGAATATATTGCCTATTTTAGCAAGAATCTTGGGGAGAAAGCGAAATTCTTGTTATCCTACCTAATATTGACCTACAAAATTAGAATAGATATGGATGTAAAACAGCAAGTCGCCCAGCAAAGAGTTGAGCTAGAAGCCGCAGTAGCAAAAGCGTTGGATATGGCCTCTGTGAGTGCAGACGCCGCTGAGGTCGCTATTACTAAATCAACGGGGTTAAGTGTTTCTACACGTATGTGTGAAGTGGAAAACGTTGAATTTAATAGTGATGGTGCGCTAGGTATTACTGTTTATCGCGGCCAGAAAAAAGGCAGCGCATCTACATCTGATCTGAGTGAGAAGGCTATCGCTCAAACGGTAGCGGCGGCACTTGATATCGCTCAGTACACCTCTGAAGATCCGTTTGCTGGCCCGGCAGCAAAAGAATACATGGTAAAAGAGATCCCAGACTTGGATCTTTTCCACCCTGATGAGCCAAACCCAGATTACGCGGCTGAGATTGCGATTGCTGCTGAGAAGCAAGCGCTAGCCTACAGTGACAAGATCAAACAGAGTGATGGCGCAAGCTATGACAGCCACTATGGCGTTAAGGTTTATGGTAACAGCCATGGTTTACTCGCAAGCTACGCGTCAAGCCGCCACAGCACGAGCTGTTGTGTGATTGGACAAGGCGCTAATGGTGAAATGGAACGCGACTACAGCTACACCGTCGCACGTCACCGTGATGAGCTGTGGACGCCTGAGCGTGTAGGTCAAGAAGCGGCAGAGAAGACCATTAGCCGCTTGGATGCGAAAAAGCTAACAACAGGCCAATATCCAATTATGTTCGCTAACGATGTCGCGACTGGCCTAATTGGCCACCTTGTGATGGCGATTAGTGGCGGTAATCTATACCGTAAGTCGTCGTTCTTATTGGATCATCTAGGTCAGAAAATCCTACCGGACTGGTTCAACATTTCAGAGCGCCCACATATTTTACGTGGTTTAGCTTCAAACCCGTTTGATAGCGAAGGGGTTTACACTCAAGATCGTGAAATCATCACTGACGGTGTTCTAGCAACTTACCTATTGACGAGTTACGCAGCACGTAAAATGGACATGACACCAACCGGCCATGCGGGTGGTATTCATAACTGGTTCGTGAAATCGACAGGCCAAAACTTTGAACAGATGCTAAAAGAGCTCGGTACGGGCTTCTTCGTGACTGAAGTGATGGGCCAAGGCGTGAATACCGTGACTGGCGATTACTCTCGTGGCGCTGCGGGTTTCTGGGTTGAGAACGGAGAGATCCAATACCCAGTATCAGAAGTTACCATCGCAGGTAATCTAAAAGAGATGTTTACGCAGATTGTTGCGGTTGGTAATGACGTAGAAACACGTTCGCAAATTCAAACCGGTTCTATCTTGCTTGAGTCAATGAAAGTCGCGGGTGAGTAATTTGCTGATTTGCTTTAGTTTAAACATGGGACCTAAACCTGAAGTTTAAATCTGATGCATTAAAAAGGGGAGCCAGTGGCTCCCTTTTTGCATTTACCGAGTTGTAATCAAGCTAGATAAGTATCGTGGCTAAGCCTAAGAACACCGATAGGCCAATAACATCGGTGACGGAGGTCAGTACCATACCGCCCGCCAGTGCTGGGTCGATATTCATCTTTTTCAGCATCACTGGGATGGTAACACCGGCAATACCTGCGACAATTAAGTTAGTCATCATCGCCGCTGAGATAATACCTCCTAGTATCCAGTTACCTTTCCAAGCTACGACTATACCACCAATGATCACAGCCCATAATGCGCCGTTAAGGAAGCCGATCGCCGCCTCTTTGAGGAGCAGTTCGCGTTTGTTACTGTCACCGATATGACCGAGAGCTAAACCACGAATCACCAGTGCAACGGTTTGGTTACCGGCAACCCCACCCATGGAAGGTACGATAGTCATCAGTACCGCAATCGCCGCCATTTGGTCGAGCGTGGCTTCAAACATGTTCGATACCGATGCCGCTGCGAGTGCTGCGAGGACATTCGCCCCTAGCCACACACTGCGGCGGCGAGCGGATTTAACGACCGGGGCGAAGGTATCTTCGTCATCATCCATACCCGCCATACTCATCATTGAGTGCTCGGCATCTTCTCGGATAACATCAACCACATCATCGATGGTGATACGACCAACAAGGTGTTGATTACTATCGACTACGGGAGCTGAGACCCAATTACGACGTTCAAATAGGCTCGCAATATCTGAAGCACTGGTTTCAACGGTGATCGCTTCGTCGGCATCGTCCATCACTTCTGACACCGCGACATCAGGCTGAGTGGTAATGAGTGTGGTTAATGACAGGTTACCAATCAGCCGCTCCTCTTGGTCAATGACGTAGAGTGCGTCGGTCGCTTCTGGCAGTTCGCCACGCATACGCATGTATCGCAATACGACATCGACATCGACATCACCACGAATGGTGATGACGTCGGTATTCATGATCGCACCGGCTGAATTCTCAGGGTACGAGAGGGCGGTTTCTACTAATGCACGTTCGACGGAGTCCATTTGCGAAAGGACTTCACGAGAAACATTATCGGGTAGGCTTCGAAGTACGTACGCGACGTCATCGGTTTCCATGCCCTCAGTAGCTTCTGCCAAGGTCTCAGGTGCCATTTTAGATACAAGGGCATCTTTGACGTCTTCGTTCAGCTCATCAAGAATTTCACCGTAGTCTTCTGGATCGGTGAGTTGCCAGAGTACTTCACGACTTTTGCGAGGGGAGGCTTCTAAAAGGTGAGCGATATCTTCAGGTTCCATGTCCTGAAGTTGTCGACGTACATGAACAAATCGGCCATTTTCTAGGGCTTCGCTGACTTCTTGGAGGGTTTGGTGAGCTTGGTCGAATTCTAATTGCTCTGCCATATTGTCCTCCTATCTTATTATTCTAACAATACTTGGAATAGTAGCTTAATTCTGGGGCTTATTTAAATCATAAACTTAGATAGAACGAATATTTAATTTAATATTGGTTGGTTCGCTGTTTGAGTCTTAGGTGTTATGAGTGAGGTGTTTTCGCTACTCACCCTCATCAAACTTGTCTTCAATGAGATGACAGACGGCATCCAGTGCTTGTTGCGAGTCTGTACCGCTAGCTTGAATGGTGATGTATTGCCCTTGTGCGGATTCTAGCATCAGCAGTCCCATAACACTGTCTGCGGTTGCGCTTTTATCTTCTTCACTATGAATGGTGATGGTGGCATTAAAGCTTTGTGCAAGCTCAACCAACTTAACAGCAGCTCTAGCGTGAAGACCCAAGCGATTTTGGATCAGTACCGTTCGATTTAATTCCATGGTTAGCCTTGTTGGTGCTTTTCTAGGGAGGCGTGTCTGATTTGAACTTGATGGCCAAGTTGTTCGAAGTACTCACCAATTTTTTGAGTGAGATAAACCGAGCGGTGCTTGCCGCCAGTGCAACCAATCGCGACCGTTAGGTAACTGCGGTTGTTACTTTCTAGCATGGGTAGCCACTGCTCAACAAAGCCTTGGATCTGCTGTTTGAGATCCAGAACTTCTGAGTGCTGTTCTAGAAATGAGTGGATCGGCGCATCAAGACCGGTTAATGGCCGTAGAGCGGGTACCCAGTGCGGGTTAGGCAAGAAGCGCACATCAAACACATAGTCGGCATCACGGGGTAAGCCATATTTAAAGCCGAAAGATTGAAAGACGATGATCAGCTCTTGCTTCTCTTTGCCTTCAACCTTAAAGCGAACTTGTTCACTTAACTCATAGAGGTTGCAGTCACTGCTGTCAATCACAATGCTGGCTTGTTCGACAAGCGGAGCGAGCATTGTTTGCTCTAAATCAATCGCTTGTTCAAGCGAAAGTTTTTCGTGGCCAATGGAGAGAGGGTGAATTCTTCGGGTTTCGCTGTAGCGCTTGAGCAGTGTTTGTTTGTTCGCATCGAGGAACAACACATCCACATCAATATTGGTGGCAGATTCTAGCTGCTCTAGCGTCTCAGTGACTAATTGAGGTTCTTTCGGTAGGTTGCGAATATCAATACTGACAGCGACGTTTTGATTGATTTCTCGTACCGACCCAACGAAGTCGTTGAGCAGGCTAACGGGCAGGTTATCAACACAGTAATACCCCAAGTCTTCAAGAACTCGCAGCCCAACACTTTTACCGGCCCCAGATTGGCCACTTACTACGATCAGTCGCATGTTATTGCTCGCAAGTCGGCACTTTAATCATGATGTCGTAAAGCTCTTGATCACTTTGAGCATTACGCAACTGTTTAAGCGTTTGCTTGTCGTTCAGTCGCTCTGCCATGCAAGAAAGGGTTTTTAAATGCTCCTTACATTGCTCACTTGGAACCAGTAGCGCAAACAGAACATCAACGGGACGATTATCAATTGCATCAAATTCGATTGGCTCTTGGCATTGCAGTAATACCGCAATCGCTTTATCACTGGCGTTCATACGAGCGTGAGGAATAGCGATGCCATTGCCAATACCAGTACTGCCCATTTTTTCACGACTCAACATACACTCAAATAGCTCTGTTGAATCTTGCCCACAACTTTCTGCGGCGATTTGGCTGATGAGCTCAAGGGCTCTTTTTTTGCTTGTGCATTGGACGGCACTCTTAGTGCAGTCCAATGAAAGTACTTCGCTTAATTGCATGTTAGTGACTACTTAGCTTTTCTTTGTGCTTGTTGAGTTGTCGAACGAGTTTATCGACTAAGGAATCAATAGCGGCATACATACTTTCATCTGTTGCCGTTGCATGAATCTCACCTTGATTTATATGCAGGGTCGCTTCTGCAGTTTGATTGATTTTCTCAACTCGTAATACAACCTGAACGCTATTGATATGATCAAAGAAACGCTCAAGTTTTTCGAATTTAGTATGAACATAGTCTTGCATTGAATCGGTAAGATCAACGTGATGGCCTTGAATATTGATTTGCATAGACTTTCCTTTTCAGTTAGTTGCCTGGTTATCGCGGCTAAGTAAATAGCGACGCATGAGTTTATAGCAGGCGTTTACGCTGACTCGATGGGGCAATCCCCAGAGATTCACGGTATTTTGCAATGGTACGTCTTGCTACCTGAATTCCTTGGTCAGCCAGTAGAGCTGCAATCTTGCTATCACTTAGAGGCTTGGCGGTATTTTCTGCCGCGACCAGCTTCTTAATGAGTGCGCGAATTGCTGTGGATGAACACTCACCACCATTATCGGTGCTGACATGGCTCGAGAAAAAGTATTTAAGCTCAAAGATGCCACGTGGGGTATGCATGAATTTTTGGGTTGTCACACGAGAGATCGTGGATTCATGCATATCAACAGCTAATGCAACGTCGTTGAGCACCATTGGTTTCATCGCTTCTTCGCCATGTTCGAAGAAATCACGCTGATGTTCAACGATGCAACGTGCTACTTTGAGTAACGTCTCATTTCGACTTTCTAGGCTTTTAATGAGCCACTTTGCTTCTTGCAAATTTGAGCGAATGAACTGATTGTCGGCACTGCTGCCTTTACTGCTCAGGCTAGCGTATTGTTGGTTCACTTTCAGCTTAGGAACGCTATCGGGGTTAATGGTCACTAACCATTTCCCAAGCTCTTTGAAGACTGACACATCAGGAATCACGTACTCAGTGTCATCCGGTGTGATCTTACTACCAGGACGAGGATCCAATTGCTGAATGAGTTGTAGAACTTCACGCAGCTCTGCCTCTTTTAATTTGGTTTCTTTGATAACTAATTTGTAATCACGATTCCCCAACTGATCGATGTGGTTAGTAAGTACTAACTTAGCTTCGTTGAGCCAAGGGGTATCTTGAGGGAAGGTCTCCAACTGCAGCAGTAGGCAATCTTGCAGGTTCACAGAGCCGACACCTAGCGGGTCAAATTGCTGAATTCGTTTGCGAACGGCTTGGATTTCATCAAGTTCAATCTCTTCGTTGTCGAAGTTTTCGAGGATATCTTCACAAGATACGGTCAGGTAACCATGGTTATCAATCGCGTCAATCAGCGCGAAAGCGATGCTTCGGTCGGTATCAGAAAATGGTGTGAGGTCGAGTTGCCAAAGTAGGTAATCTTGCAGGCTTTGGGTCGTTTCACCTTGATAAACGGGCATGTCGTCATCAATCGCAATCCCAGTATTACCTGTATTAGCGCTGTAAACATCTTCCCAGGTGGTATCAATCTCTAGCTCGTTACCAAGCTCAGATTTTTCAATTAAATCCGAGCTATCAGGCAACTCAGGCTCTGAAGCTTCTACTGTTTCCTTCTCGTCACTACTAGGCTTTTCTTGTGATGTCGGCGTTTCTTCATTGCCTTCTTCGACATCGAGTAGTGGGTTAGATTCGAGCGCTTCTTGAATTTCTTGCTGCAAATCTAATGTAGACAATTGCAACAAACGAATCGCTTGCTGCAATTGAGGAGTCATTGCTAACTGTTGGCCTAGCTTAAGTTGTAATGAGGGTTTCATTCAGTGTTATTTACCTGGTTATTATTCTTAGAACGCTCGACACTCTATCTAATCATAGACGGAATTGTTCGCCTAGATAAACTTGTTTAACTTGTTCGTTATTGAGAACATCCTCAGGCGTTCCCTCAGCAATCAGGTGCCCTTGGCTGACGATGTACGCTTTTTCACACACGTCTAATGTCTCACGAACGTTATGATCGGTAATTAATACGCCTAAGCCGCGATCGCGCAGGTGAACAATGATTTTTTTGATATCGATAACCGAGATCGGGTCAACACCGGCAAACGGTTCGTCCAATAGAATGAACTGTGGGTTTGCCGCTAGGGCACGCGCAATTTCAACACGACGACGCTCACCACCAGACAGAGCCATACCATTACTGGCTCGGATATGCTGGATGCTGAACTCTTCTAGCAGATCTTCCAGTTTATCTTGGCGTTGTTCATTGGTCATCTCATCACGGGTTTGTAAAACGGCCATGATGTTGTTCTCTACCGATAGTTTACGGAAGATAGAGGCCTCTTGAGGCAGGTAGCCGATACCAAGGCGTGAACGGCTGTGCATTGGCAAGATACTGATGTCGCGATCATCAATGGTGATGGTGCCTTCATCACGTGCAACCAGACCAACAATCATATAGAAAGAGGTGGTTTTACCTGCACCGTTGGGGCCAAGCAGTCCCACTATTTGACCTGACTCTACCTGCAAGCTTACATCGGTAACAACTTTACGCTTGCCATAGGTTTTTGCTAGATTTTTTGCTTTAAGAACAGCCATGGTTACTTATTCACTTCCGCTGGTTGTAGAACCGTTGATACACGTTTGTTCTCACCGCTGTTAGCGACGAGTTTTTGCGATGTGATTTGATAAGTTATCTTAGAACCGCGAATGATGCTGCCGTCTTGAGAGAGCATCGCATTCTTAGTCATGACCAACTGGTCGGCAATAAGTTGGTAATGCAGATCGTTTGCTTCACCATAGAGTGTTTTCCCATCATCGGTCAGTTGAGAGAAGGTTGCCGGCTTGCCGAACCCTTGGATCTCTTCTATCTCACCGTTGACAGCGTTGCGGGTAACAATGACCTTATCGGCATTGATATTGATGCTACCTTGCTTAAGGTTTACATCACCAAGGAAAGTCACTTGGTTGCTCTTCATATCTAATTGCTGGCTGTCTGAATCAATATAGACAGGCTGCTCGCTATCTGAAGATAGGGCGTAGACATTCGGTGCCGCCAGTGTGAAAGCGAGTAAACTAAGGTGTAAGAGTTTCATATCTACCTTGAACTGAATTAAAGAGAGTCGCATTGTTGGTACCAAAGTTACCCTTCATTGCTTGCCCCTCAGTTTCAAAAAATGTACCGATCATATAGACCGGAGTATCTGAATAAAAATCTCGGCTTGTAAGCTCGACCACCATTTTCTCGGTGGTCATTGTGTCGAAGCTGGCTTCTGGCAACAGATTTTTGGCGACGACATTGTCATAAAAAGTGATGACTTGATTTTCATCCATGATCGCTCGATCGGCAGTGAGTTGCCATTCAATCGTGTGTCCTTCATGGAATACTGAGAGCACCGGGTTTTGAAAATGGGTATCGCCAACCACCGAGTAATGTTCTAAATACGTGGACTCAACCTGATAGCTACGAATACCTCTTTCGTCGTAGCTGATGTTATCAAGGCTCTTACCACTAAAAGCGGGTAGCTCCGTATTGGGCGCCACTTGTATTGTCGAAACTTGCTCTTTGTCGTACAAATAATATGTCGACCAAGAGGCAATAAAGATAAGTATTAAATAGATAATACGAGTAAAACTCATATGCTTAAACCTTTATGCATGTCGAGTTCGTCTCTTGCTTGTAAAATGAGGTCACAGACTTCACGTACCGCGCCATGACCGCCGTTGATGGTTGTCACGTAGTTTGCGCGCTGAGCAAGCAGTGGATGACCATCTGCCACACAGACCTTCAAGCCGACTTTTTCCATCACAGGCCAGTCGATCAGATCGTCCCCAATGTAGCCTGTATTTTCTGGTGCGACAGACAGCTTATTACAAATATCGTGATACGCTTTGACCTTGTCATCTTGGCCTTGGTAGATCAGTGTAATACCAAGCGCGGTCATTCGATTCTCAACAATTTGAGATTTACGACCGGTGATGATGGCGATTTCAATACCCGCGTTCATCAGTGATTTAATGCCGTAACCGTCACGAGTGTGAAAGGTTTTCAGCTCTTCACCATTATTGCCCATGTAGATGCGACCATCTGAGAATACACCATCGACATCACAAATCAGCAGTTTGAGCTCTTTTGCAATGGCAAATACACCGGAGTCTATTGTGCCGTATAGAGTTTCGACTGTTTGTGTCATTACATTACTCCAGCTTTCAGTAAGTCATGCATGTTTAGGGCTCCGACTAATTGGCCTTCATGGCACAACATCAGGCCATTGATACTCTTCGCTTGCATCAAGTTTAGTCCTTCAACCGCGAGCATGTTTGGTTCAGCGACCGTCGGGTTTAGCGTCATAACATCACCAATTTTAGTGCTATGAATATCAACGCGTTTATCTAAGATTCGGCGTAAATCCCCATCGGTAAAAATGCCGGCCATTTGGCCATCTTCGCCAACGATTGCTGTCATGCCCAAGCCTTTCTGTGAGATCTCGAGTAAGGCATCTCTGACTAGCGCGTCAGGCGTGACAATAGGTAATGCCTCGCCAGTGTGCATGATGTCCTCAAGTTTCAACAATAGTTGACGACCTAAAGCACCACCAGGGTGAGACAGCGCAAAATCTTCAGCGGTGAAGCCTCTGGCTTGTAAAAGAGCAACGGCTAATGCGTCCCCCATGACCAAGGTCGCTGTGGTACTGGTCGTGGGCGCTAAGCCTAGTGGACATGCTTCTTTCGGTACTGAAATTTGCAAATGAATGTCAGACAGGGTAGCCATGTTTGATGTTGGTTTACCTGTCATGCTGATAATATTAATGTTCAAGCGCTTTAATACTGGGAATAGACTAAGAATCTCACCCGATTCGCCAGAATTGGAGATGGCGATGACCACATCACCGGCTTCTATCATGCCGAGATCACCGTGCGCGGCTTCCCCTGGGTGTACAAAGAAAGCCGAGGTGCCAGTACTGGCTAGCGTTGCCGCTATTTTGTTGCCTATGTGGCCTGATTTACCCATGCCCATCACAACCACTTTGCCTTGGTTGTTCAGGATAAGGTCACACGCTTGACAGAAATCATCATTAAAATATTGGTCTAATTGAGTAAGACCTGCAACCTCGGTTTCTAAAACCTGTTTTGCTACGCTGCGATAATCAAATGACTGAGACATCAAATACTCCAAGTACGGGAAGTTAAATCAACAATTAAGCTGACATATTCATGAGTAGGTAGCCCTGGTATGCCACGAATGTAGCAATTAATACGCCGCCTTCGATGCGATTAACACTGCGTGATTTGCCGAGTGCCATAACCACCAGCAGTAGCGAGACGCCGAGCATCACCCAGAAGTCACGGCCCATCACAAATTCGCTCAAAATTGAAGGGTTGAGAATGCCTGGAATACCCATAACAGCAAGGATGTTGAATACGTTAGAGCCAATGATATTGCCCACTGCCATGTCGTCTTCACCCTTCATAACACCAGCGAGAGAGGCTGCAAGCTCAGGCAGACTGGTGCCAACGGCAATGATGGTCAAGCCGATCACCAGATCGCTCATACCAAAGAATTTGGCGATGATCACCGCGTTATCAACCAGCATATCGGCCGCTAACGGCAGGATAATTAGACCCACGACCACCCACATTGCGGCCTTAGGGTTGCTTACGCCTTCAGGGACCTCTGATTCTTGCTCATCAAGGAAGGCATCGCCATTCTTTTTCTCACTGCGGCTGATTTGCAGCATCGCGAATAAGAACGCAGCAAAAAGAACAAACAACAACACACCTTCGTAGAAGCCTAAATGGTTGTCCCACAATATGGCACCGGATAATAGCGTGACGCCTATCATCAGTGGAAGTTCACGGCGAATCACGCCAGAACTAATGGAAAGTGGTTTTATAAGGGCGGTAATACCCAGAATCAGTGCGATGTTGGCAATGTTGGAGCCTAAAATATTACCCACCGCAGTATCGGTTCTGCCATCCAGAGCTGCCGTGGCTGAAACCATCATTTCGGGTGCAGATGAGCCCATTGCAAGAATCGTCATACCGATCACTAACGGTGAGATGCCGAAGTTGCGAGCAAGAGCGGCGGCACCGTAGACCAACTTATCTGCACTCCAGACCAAAAAACCTAGGCCGATAATAAGAAACGCAATCGCTTCAAGCATGATGATTCCTAAAAATTAATAAAACGGAGAATTAACCGCTAATTTTGACTTGTTGCTAGATAAAAGGGAAGACACTCAATAAATTAATTCCCCGTTAGTGGTAAAGAAATATGGTTGATTGGGTAATTTATCAATACTTTCAAAACCCTGCCTTTAATTTTTGTTTCGACAATTAATTGAACAGCGCTTTTAATTCTAAAGTAGACTGATTATTATTGCAGCCACAGTTGGCGTATTTTAGAGCAAGGAAGCGACAAGATTATGTTGAGTACTGAGCTTGTAAAAGTGAATAACCTTAGCTTCTCTCGCGGTGAGCGCATTATATTTGATGATATCTGTTTAGAGGTCCCTCAAGGCAAAATAACCGCAATCATGGGTCCATCTGGGATCGGTAAAACGACCTTGTTGCGTTTGATTGGCGGACAGCTACCGCCAGATGAAGGTGAGATTTGGTTTGATGGCGATAACATCCCAACACTATCACGTCGAAAGCTGTACCAAGCACGTAAGAAAATGAGCATGCTATTCCAATCCGGTGCGCTTTTTACGGATCTCAATGTGTTTGACAATGTGGCGTTTCCGCTGCGCGAGCACACCGAACTGAATGAAACGTTTATTCGTACCATCGTATTGCTCAAACTGGAAGCGGTTGGCTTACGAGGAGCGGCGCAATTAATGCCGAGTGAGTTGTCCGGTGGTATGGCAAGACGAGCAGCATTGGCGCGTGCCATTGCATTGGATCCAGAACTCATTATGTACGACGAACCCTTTGTTGGCCAAGATCCTATCACCATGGGGGTGTTGGTTGAGCTTATCCGTAATCTCAACCAAGCTTTGGGTTTAACCTCGATTGTCGTGTCTCACGATGTGCCTGAGGTGATGAGTATCGCAGATTGGGTTTACTTGTTGGCCGATGGCAAAATTATTGCGGCTGGGTCTCCTGATGAGTTGTATAGCAATAGTGACCCAAGGGTGCAGCAATTTTTGCAAGGCGAAGCGGATGGCCCCGTGCCGTTTAGGTTCCCTGCGCAACCTTTAGAAAAGGACTTGTTTCAATATGATGGCTAAAACCATAGCGGGTGTCGGCAGGCGTACACTTGCGATCTGTGAGTCATTTGGTCGAGCAAGCCTGATGTTATTTGGGGCTTTGTTCGGCATCCCGCGACTCAAAAACTTCCCTTTATTAGTAAAACAACTTTATAGCGTTGGCGTTCAGTCGTTGGCTATTATTTTAGTATCCGGTTTGTTTATTGGCATGGTACTGAGCCTGCAGGGATATGTGGTGTTAATCGACTATGGGGCCGAGGGTAACCTTGGACAAATGGTCGCACTGTCACTGTTACGAGAGCTAGGTCCAGTGGTGACGGCGCTGTTGTTTGCTGGTCGTGCAGGTTCGGCGTTAACGGCTGAGATTGGCTTAATGAAGGCAACGGAGCAGATCTCAAGCCTTGAGATGATGGCCGTTGATCCTCTAAAACGTATTATTGCACCACGACTTTGGGCCGGGCTTATCTCAATGCCATTGCTTGCTATGATCTTTATGGCGGTTGGAATTTGGGGGGGCCAGTTGGTGGGGGTCGATTGGAAGGGTATTGATCATGGCAGCTTTTGGTCTGCGATGCAGTCTTCCGTAGAGCTTGGCCGAGATATTGGTAACAGCATGATTAAGTGTATGATTTTTGCTATCACCGTAACTTGGATCGCTCTTTTTAATGGCTATGATGCCGTACCGACCTCTGAAGGCATTAGTCAGGCAACCACCCGCACTGTTGTGCACTCTTCTCTAGCGGTATTAGGGCTAGATTTTGTTCTTACCGCATTGATGTTTGGGAATTAATCATGCAACAAACTCAAAAATTGGAATTATGGGTCGGCACCTTTGTTATTGCCGGAATTTGCGCAATCTTAGTGATGATCTTTCAAGTTGCTGACGTAAAAGGCTTAGGGTCAAACCATACTTATCAGCTAACGGCGACCTTTGACAACATTGGCAGTTTAAAGGTGCGCTCTCCGGTGAAGGTAGGCGGCGTAGTGGTGGGTCGAGTGCAAAGCATTGAACTCGACACTGACAGTTATCTCCCAGTGGTTGAGCTGTCTATCGATGCGAAGTACTCACAATTTCCTGATACCTCTAGCGCTCAAATTTTAACGTCAGGTTTAATTGGTGAGCAGTACATCAGCTTGGTTCCAGGTTTCATCTTTGACGATGAAGAGATGCTGGTTGATGGCGATGCAATTGAAGACACCAAATCAGCTCTAGTACTGGAAGATTTGATTGGTCAGGTGCTGTACAGCGTTGGTGGCTCGGATGATAACGAAGCAAAGGAGTGATCTCATGTTAGAAAACAATACCATGTTGAAGGCGAACCTCACAGTGAAGCGATGGTTGATGACAGTGCTTGCTTTGCTGATGTCTGTTCAAGCTTTTGCAGGCGAATCGATTGATCGTACCCAGCCTTACCAAATGATGACTCAAGTCGCAGAAACCGCGTTTGAGCGTTTAAAGAGTGAACAAGACAACATCCAACAAGATCCTGAGTTACTGAAGATCATCGTTGAGCAAGAGTTGATGCCGTATGTGAATGCTCAATACGCAGCGCTTAAGCTGTTGGGGCCCAACTTGAAAGGCGCAGATAGAAAAGACGTGGGCGTGTTTATCGATGCATTCCGTAAATACTTGGTTTCTTCTTATGCCCAAGTGTTGACCCAGTATACCGATCAGACTATTAAGTTTGGTCCAGAACCAAAAATCAAAGCGGACAGTCGTATCACCAGTATCAAGGTTGATATCATCGATACACCGCGACCAAACATCAAGCTTGAATTTAAGCTTCGTAAAGACAAGAAGTCTGGCGAGTGGAAAGCGTTTGATATGGTTGCGGAAGGTATTAGCTTGTTGTCGAGTAAGCAATCGGAGTGGAATACTAAGATCCGCCAAGAAGGTATCTTAACGGTTGCCGGTGAACTGGAGAAACTTGCCGCACAACCGATTCGCTTTGAGAGTAATAAATAATGGGTCACCCTCAATGGCAAGCACTAAACTCTAAACAGTATCAGCTTCTCGGTGATATCGATCGAGACAGTGTTCCTGCAATCTGGCGTATATTGGAAAAGTGGCAAACGACGGAATTGCGCGTTGAAATTGACCTTAGCCATATAAATCGAGTCGATTCAGCAGGAATGGTGATGTTAATTCACTTATTAGAGCATGCAAAAAATCAAAACTGTCATATAATGCTCAGTTTCGTGCCAGAACAATTACGAACGTTGTTCCAATTGAGCAATATCCAGCCAATGATGGCAGAGCACATAAAAAATTAGGCAGGAGCTATTTGTGGACAGCACAAAAGTACAAGAATTATTAGCAGAAGCCCTGAACCTTCAGGAAATTATCGTGAAGGGTGAAGGCAGTCATTATGAAGTTGTTGCGGTTGATGCATGTTTTGACGGCATGAGTCGAGTTAAGAAGCAGCAACTAATCTACGGCCCACTAATGGAATACATTCAACGTAATGACATCCATGCTCTTTCGATTAAGGCTTTCACGCCGGAAGAGTGGGAACGTGATAAGAAACTGATGTCACTTTAAGGTTTATGATGGAAAAGTTTCGAGTTATTGGATCGGATAAGCCGCTAAGCGGTGAAGTGACGATCTCAGGCGCAAAAAATGCAGCGCTACCTATCTTATTTGCTTCAATTCTTGCTGAAGAGCCAGTGGAAGTAAGTAATGTGCCTCACCTACGTGACATCGATACTACGATGGAACTGCTTAAGCGTTTAGGCGCAAAAGTATCACGTAATGGTAGTGTTCATGTTGATGGCAGCGAAATTAATGAATTTTGTGCGCCTTACGATTTAGTGAAAACAATGCGTGCTTCTATCTGGGCTTTAGGTCCTCTAGTAGCTCGTTTTGGAGAAGGCCAAGTATCACTTCCTGGTGGTTGTGCGATTGGTGCTCGTCCTGTTGATCTGCATATCCATGGCCTAGAGCAGCTAGGTGCAACGATTACGTTGGAAGATGGCTATGTAAAAGCAAGCGTTGATGGCCGTTTGAAAGGCGCGCATATCGTGATGGACAAAGTCAGCGTAGGTGCGACGATTACTGTCATGTGCGCGGCAACGCTAGCGGAAGGAACAACGGTACTCGACAACTCAGCGCGTGAGCCTGAGATTGTTGATACCGCTGACTTCCTAAATAAACTAGGTGCTAAAATTTCTGGCGCAGGTACGGATACGATTACTATCGAAGGCGTTGAGCGTCTTGGTGGTGGTCAACACTCTGTGGTTGCTGACCGTATTGAAACGGGTACTTTCCTGGTTGCTGCTGCTGTTTCTGGCGGTAAAGTAGTTTGTCGCAACACCAACGCTCATCTTCTTGAAGCTGCCTTAGCGAAGCTTGAAGAAGCGGGTGCGAAGGTTGAAACAGGTGAAGATTGGATCAGCCTTGATATGACAGGCCGTGAATTGAAAGCGGTGAAAATCGTAACGGCACCTCACCCAGGCTTCCCAACCGACATGCAAGCGCAGTTTACTCTGCTAAACATGATGGCGAAGGGCAGCGGTGTTATCACTGAGACGATCTTTGAAAACCGCTTTATGCACATTCCTGAGTTGCAGCGAATGGGAGCAAAAGCGGAAATCGAAGGCAATACGGCTATCTGTGGTGAAACAGAAAAGTTGAGTGGTGCTCAAGTTATGGCTACCGATCTTCGTGCGTCTGCGAGCCTTGTTATCGCAGGCTGTATCGCTCAGGGCGAAACCATTGTTGATCGTATTTATCACATCGACCGTGGCTACGATAAGATTGAAGATAAACTGTCAGTCTTAGGTGCCAACATTACTCGATTTCGTGAATCTAACTAACCTAGGTTAGCGAGTCTATGAATCAATAAGATAAACACACTAAAGTCGGAACCTTGGTTTCGACTTTTTTATACTTGTATTTACCAAAGGCGAATCTATTACGATTTTATGTGAATAGATGGGTGAGCTTTGTGGTTGGTGAGGAACAAAATGATAGCAATACTACGTATTTTTGCATTGGCGATATTTGCGATTCTAATGTTTGTATTTGGGTGCGGTTACTGTCTACTCAGTCCACGCAATCCGAAACACGTATTTACCTTTGGCCGTTACTTCGGTCGTATGTCGAAAGTATTCGGTATGAAGTTGGAGCTACGCATCCCTGAAGATGCTTACTCACGCGGTCAGCATGTCTATGTTGCGAACCACCAAAACAGTTGGGATCTGTTCACGATATCATCTGCGGTAACGCCTAAAGTGGTGACCGTGGGTAAGAAAAGCCTTGCGTGGATGCCGTTATTTGGTCAGCTTTACTGGCTAACGGGTAATATTCTCATTGACCGTGCTAACCGCAGCAAAGCCGTTGGTACGATTGATCAGGTGGTGACTAGCCTAAAAGAGAGTGATGTTTCAGTATGGATGTTCCCTGAAGGGACTCGCTCTCGTGGTCGTGGTCGTGGTCTGTTGCCATTCAAAACAGGGGCTTTCCATGCAGCAATTGGCGCAGGCTTACCTATTGTTCCTATCGTGTGTAGCTCAACAGGTGGCGTTAAGCTCAACCGTTGGAACAATGGTCACGTGATTGTTGAAATGCTGCCACCAATCAGCACGGAAGGCTACGACAAGTCTAATGTGCGTGAACTGGCTAACCTAGCTCGTGAGCAGATGGCCGTTAAGCTAGAAGCATTAGATAAAGAGGTGGTTGAGCTTAATAAGAAATAGCTTAAACACAAACAACGAATAGTAAAAAAGGTTGCCAATTTGGCAACCTTTTTTGTATCTATCAACACTTAGTTCTACGCTAAGCCGTTGACTAAATAGAGTGAAATCTATTTGCGAACCGCAATTGCTTCGATCTCGATACCGACATCTTTCGGTAGGCGAGCCACTTCAACACATGAGCGAGCAGGGTAGTTTGCAACGCCGTGTTCATCAAAGAATTTACCGTAAGCTTCATTGACCGTGCCGAAGTCGTTTAGGTCTTTAACGAATACCGTCAGCTTTACGATGTCTTTTACAGTCAGGCCTGAAGCCTCAACAACCGCTTGAACGTTTTCTAGAGATTGGCGAGCTTGCTCTGCGATATCGGCAGATACTTCACCCGTTACTGGGTTAACTGGGATTTGACCAGAAGTCAGTACCATGTTGCCAAGGTCAACGCCTTGTACGTATGGGCCGATTGCAGCTGGAGCCGATTCTGTGTGAAGTACTTTAGTCATTGGTTATTCCGTCAGTGATTAGATAAAAGTCTATTTTCAGTGTGCCTACAAACTTGGGCTAGGTAAAGAGCAAAATACCCCGCACAGGAGAGGTATTTGATCGTTTTTGCATTCGACGACAATAGCCGTATTGCGTTATCTTTCAGTCACGACTTCGCGAGAGAAAACTTTTTCACAGTACTTACATTTCAATCGAATATCTTCTTTCTTTTCAAAGATTTTAAAGCTGCTTTCAACCGGCTCATTGTGAGTAATGCAGTTGCTGTTTGGGCACTCAAATACATCGTTGATCTGTTCTGGAAGCTCTAGTGCAAGCTTCTTGACCACTTCATAATCTTCGATTTGGTTAACCGTAGCATGAGGGGCATACAGGGCCAGCTTACTTGCTTGCTCTTCTGTGATGAACACATTCTCAATCTTGAGCAGGTCTTTTCCACCTTGTGCCGATGAAGGCAGGTTCAAGCCAATGGTCACACGCTGATGAGAGTTGTGCATGTCGAACAGCTTTAACACCTTGATCCCGATGTTGGCAGGGATATGGTCGATAACAGTACCGTTTCTGATGGCTTCAACTTTTAATTGAGTCTCTTTAGACATGATATCTCTCCTTTACAGCGTTTCGTTAAGAACAAGGGCCAGTAATGCTTCACGAGCGTAAACACCATTCTCAGCTTGCTGGAAGTAGTAAGCGTAAGGTGTTTTATCGACATCGATAGTAATTTCATCCACACGAGGAAGAGGGTGCAGCACCTTGAGGTTCTCGCGAGCATTGTCTAGCAGTGCGGCAGTAAGAATGTACGCCGATTTGATGTGGGCGTATTCCGATTCATCAAAGCGCTCTTTTTGAACGCGAGTCATGTACAGCACATCCAACTCTGGGATGACATCTTCCATGTTGGTTAGTAGTTGGTACTTGATACCGGCTTCATCAAGCTCTTCGCAAATGTAGTCTGGCATAGCCAGTGCTTCCGGTGCGACGAAGTAGAAACAGATATTGTCGAACTTCGCGAGTGCTTGAGTTAAAGAGTGAACCGTACGGCCATACTTAAGGTCGCCAACGAACGCAACATTAAGGTTATCTAGGCGGCCTTGTGTCTCTGCGATGGAGAACAGGTCTAATAACGTTTGTGTTGGGTGTTGGTTAGCGCCATCGCCCGCATTAATAACAGGCACGCCATTTGAAAACTCAGAGGCCAGACGCGCTGCGCCTTCTTGAGGGTGACGCATCACGTAGGCATCTACGTATGAAGAGATCACCTGTACTGAGTCAGCCAACGTTTCGCCTTTCTTTGCCAAAGATGTATTACCACCACTGTCGAAACCAATCACATCACCACCGATGCGTTGGATCGCGGTTTCAAAAGAGAGACGAGTGCGCGTTGAAGGTTCGAAGAAGCAGCTAGCAACCACTTTGTTCTTGATGAGTTCTGGGTTTGGTTCAGCTTTTAGGTGACCTGCCGTTTGAACAATTAATTCTAGCTCTTCACGAGAAAGCTCTGGAATTGAGATGATGTGCTTTTGAT
Source organism: uncultured Vibrio sp. (assembly GCF_947488985.1). Taxonomy (GTDB): domain Bacteria; phylum Pseudomonadota; class Gammaproteobacteria; order Enterobacterales; family Vibrionaceae; genus Vibrio. Next base: position 13,553 of record NZ_CANLBV010000012.1, on the reverse strand, counting down.
AGAGCGAATTCGCCATGATCTTCTTCCCCACAATAATGTATTAGCCATAAAAAAGCCCCCCATCATGGGAGGCTTTAAAAACATACCGAAAAGCAGAATAGACGGCCAGGTAAGCAGGCTAGCTTACGAGCAATATTAGGTGTTTTCACAATATTATTATGTGTTGTCACAATATCATTATGTTCTATCACAACATTGCTTGGCGTCATTTTCACTACTCTCAGACAAATTGCCGAGAATTATACGCTTTCAATTTGTGAGCGCAAGCGATTACATCAAGCTTTTGTTTACTTTCATTATTGTCTATTGACCAAGAGTCGCGACCATCACCGCCTTGATGGTATGTATGCGATTCTCTGCCTCATCAAATACAATTGAGTAGTCAGATTCAAACACTTCATCCGTCACTTCCAAGCCGTTCATTCCATACTTGTCTGCGACTTGCTGGCCAATCACGGTTTCATTGTTATGGAAAGCGGGTAGGCAGTGCATGAATTTCACTTGAGGGTTCCCCGTCAGCTTAATCACATCCATATTCACTTGGTATGGTTTCATTACCGCTACACGTTCATCCCAAGCTTCAGGCGCTTCGCCCATCGAAACCCAAACGTCGGTGTATAGGAAATCACAATCTTTCACGCCTTCAGCAACGTCTTCCGTTAGAGTGATTTTGGCACCTGTGCTTTGCGCGATCGCTTGGCACTCTTCAACAAGCTGCTCTTCTGGCCAGAAGGCTTTTGGTGCGACCAGGCGAATATCCATGCCCATTTTCGCAGCACCCACTAACAGAGAGTTGCCCATATTGTTACGTGCATCACCTAGGTAGGCAAAGCTAATTTGATACAGTTGTTTACCTCGGCCATGCTCAAGCATAGTGAGGAAATCAGCCAAGATCTGAGTGGGATGGAACTCATCGGTTAGGCCATTCCAAACTGGTACTCCGGCATAAGCCCCCAGGTCTTCGACAATGCTTTGGCCAAAGCCACGATATTCGATGCCATCGTACATACGCCCCAATACACGAGCCGTATCTTTCATTGATTCTTTTTGACCGATCTGCGTACCAGAAGGGCCTAAATAAGAGACCTGAGCCCCTTGATCAAAAGCAGCGACTTCAAACGCACAACGAGTTCGGGTGGATGCTTTTTCAAAGATCAAAGCGATGTTTTTACCACTCAGTCTTTTTTGCTCTGTACCTGCATATTTTGCTTTTTTTAAGTCTGCAGATAGATCGAGCAAAAACTGAATCTCTTTAGGAGTAAAGTCGAGAAGTTTTAGAAAGTTACGATTGCGAAGGTTAAAGGCCATATCTCGCTCCTTGGATATATAGAATCAATGAAGAATCCAGTTAAACATAAAAATGCTATATTTGTGAATATTTATTTTTATTTTTAATAAAAAAGGCCAGTACAAGCGTACTGACCTCGATGAGTTGTGATTTCGGTTTGATTGAGTGGCTTAGTTGAATTGAGTTAAGTTAAGTTGAACTCGAGCCTGTAATTTAAATTCCGTCTCTTTCAATAGGGCAGCTCATGCAACGAGCCCCCCCGCGTCCACGCCCCAGTTCGTTACCCGGAATGGTGAGGACTTCGATTCCCGCTTTGTCGTATTTCTCATTGGTGTAAACATTACGCTCATAACCAATCACAGTCCCCGGTTTTACGGTGAGTACATTGTTGGCGTCATTCCACTGTTCACGTTCTGCTTCGTAGTTGTCACCACCGGTGGTGATGATCTTCAGTTGATCGAGGCCCAGCGCCCCTTCAATCGCAGATAGGTAGTTATCGGCCTTCTCGACCCGCATTTCGCCATTTTCTTTTGGCGTTAAGCGCCAAGTGTCGAGATCTTTACGCACAATCTCTGGATAGACAGAGAAGGTGTCGATATCCATGTGCGTCATCACCGTATCTAGGTGCATGCAAGAGCGGTGCTTTGGTAGGTCGATCGCGATCACTTCGCTTGCTTGACCCGACTTGAATAGGCTCGCAGCAAGGTTTTCGACACCTTGTGGCTTGGTACGCTCAGAGATTCCGATCAGTACCGCACCTTTACCAATAACCAGCACATCCCCGCCCTCGATGTTGGCATTATCGTAGTGCAGATCTTCATCACCGAAATACTTAATGAAATCTTGCCCTGCAAAGACTGGATGCCAGCGGTAGATAGCACGCAGATGGTTGGTTTCGCGTTGACGTGCGGGCTTCATCATTGGGTTAAGTGATACACCGCCGTAAACCCAGCATGAGGTATCTCGCGTAAATAGATGGTTCGGCAGTGGCTCTATCACGAAATCGAGCGGTCGCTGCATTTTAGGTAGCATCGACGAGGATTTGATTGGCAGCTCTGAGTAAGCCAAGCCACCCAATAGTAGGCTCGCTAGGTGCTCATTATCCATTTGAGCAAGATAGCTTCTTAAATCACGGGCAAAAATAGGCCCATAACGAAAATCTGAGATTTGAGTATTCAGGAGCCATTCTCGAGCCTGAGGGACAGCAAGCGTCTCTACCAGTAAGTTATGCAGTAGCAGCACTTCTACATCTTGGCTACGCAGGGTTTCAGCGAAGGCATCGTGCTCCTCACCCGCAGCCTCAACAGCAAGTACATCGTCGAATAGTAATTCGTGACAGTTAGAAGGGGTGAGGTGGGTGAGTGCTCTTTCAGGTCTATTTAAGAGAACTCGTCTTAACTGACCGACTTCGGAGCCAACGTACAGCTTACTCATTTTGCATCCTTACTTATAATCCAGCGTCTATTTATGACAAGCTTGATCGTAATATGCAAGTTTTAGAGAGTGTGTTAATGCTAAGTATTATTCAATTTAACAGTGTTAAAATCTGATTTTTGCTTATTAATTAGCACTAAACACTAATAGGGAGCTCATTACATTGACCCGTCTTTTTGAGGATTTATGCTCAGTTGGTGCTGTGATTGAAATCGACTTTGCTTAGCATTAATGATTTTTTATTCATTATCATTCACTTTTGGATGGTAGAGTGAGGTTTTATGCAACTCAAAAGTTGTGGGGTGTATGCAATGAGCATGACTAACCACGCAGTTTTTATTCAATTCGGGCACAAGGCATCACAAAACTGAAATGCTAAAATGCCGCTCGGTTAATAATATGTTGAAGATTTGTTTCTGTGATTTTGATTTCACTTTTTTATTGATATTCCTTCGGTTATCGCACGATAAACTTACCTTTCTATGCTGGATCTAGGTGGCTTTTCTGAACGATCCGTGCCATATTTCGTGGCAATCAAATTTGATCTTTTCATAGTCAACACTCTGGAGCAGACCCATGTCTCACGAAGATGAATATCTATCAGTAGCGGAATTAATTGAATTTCAAAAGGAAGAGACTCGCGACATCATCGAAGCACTCATCGAAGATGGCAGCGATCCTGAAGCACTATACGATATTGAGCATCACCTATTCGCTGAAGATTTCGCAGTACTTGAAAAAGCGGTAGTTGAAGCATTCAAAATGGGCTTTGAAGTGCTGGAAGCTGAAGAGACAGAAGACGAAGATGGCAACAAGCTACTTTGTTGTGATGCAACCATGCAATCGACTTTGGATGCAGAAACGATCGATGCGCAGGTTGAGAAGCTTGTTAACCTTGCAGAGAAATTCGACATTATCTACGACGGCTGGGGCACTTACTACGAAGGTGAAGATGCTATCTACCCTGAAGAAGATGATGAAGGCGAAGAGTAATTCCTTCCCAACGTTTAAAAAATGCCAGCCACGAGCTGGCATTTTTTTACCCTCAGAAAAATAAATTTCTTTCTATACATTCATTCTTTATAATGCGGCCAATATTGATCTAGCTCAAGGAATGATATGCGGTTACTTCTCGATGGTCTCTGGCAGCTATCGCCACTGACGGATCTCTCTATTCCACAAGATGACATTACCTTTCCGGCGCCTTTAAGCTCAACGCTGCCAGGTCGCTTGAGTGAAAATGAAATTGCACAGCAAGAGTGGCATCTGATGCACGATATCGACGTGGATGATGCGATGTTGGCGTGCCCATTTGTTGAGCTCGTTATTGCCGGTGTTGATTACTTTGCAGAAGTTCGACTCAATGGTGTGGCGGTATTTGATTGTGATGGGAGCCAAGCACGGTACCGTAAAGATATCCGCCCTTATATGCAGCAAGGTCGAAATCGCTTTGAGATCCTTTTTCTTGAGGAAGAGGAGGGCTTATTGCTTGAAGAGGATATGGATGAGTCAGCCTCTTTACAGACTATCGCTAAATCCGATTCACGCATCGGGATCTGGCAAACTCCCTACCTGCAATTCGTTCGTAACGTTAAGCTAGAGCAAGTGGTCACAGAGCAGATCTGGCACCATGGTGGTGGCTGTGAGTTTAAAGTCGACGTGATTTATCAAACGCTAAAGGCTGGGTTAGTATCGGCATCCATCAAGTTTAATGGTATGACACTGGTGATGCCTATTGACGTACGCGCAGAACATACTGGCGTCGTGTTCCAGGTTGAGGCTCCGATCATTTTTAATCTTGAGAGCCCCAATCCTAAACACCTATACCTGTTAGAAGTGAACCTTGATGGGCAACACGAGAGCTCTTTCGTTGCCTTGAACCCAAATTCTTGCGTCAGTAACTTTTTACGCTAGAAGGTACATTTCTTAGTCGCTCTATTTACAGTGGCCTAGCCATGACAACCTCACAAGCGTCATGGCCAGTGTCTCCCCAAGCTGAATCCAGATGTTCAAAGCCTAACTTTTCATAAAGTTTAACTGCAGCATTAAGGCACTCTGTCGTTTCTAAGTACATATGCTGATAGCCTAAATCTTTAGCTCGCTTCATTGACATATTGACTAATTTCTTAGCTAGCCCTTTACCTCTTGCTTCCGGTAAGAAGTACATCTTTTGTAATTCACACACTTCTGGCATTCCCGCTAACGGCGCAAATCCGCCTCCACCGATGACCTTTCCCTCAAGCTCAATTACCCAGTATTGTGATTTCTCATTGTGATAAACACTGAACATATCTTCCAATGTTGTGTCTGCGACACCATAGCCTTTGTCTTCCGTTAGTCCGTTCTCATAAGAGACTTGGCGAATGACGTTAGCAATGCTTGAGTTATCTTTTAATTCAATTGAGCGAATGGTGAGGTTAGCAATGTATTCCATATTCAGCCTATACAAATGGGTGACTCATTAGGTCAACAGATCCGAGCCACCCAATATATTGCGATTAAGCGTGTTGATGCAAACAAAACTCAGTGTGTGCTGTTTGGCTTTCTGCTTTTCGTAGCCAGACTTTCTCATGGAAGTAGTAAGCCACGGTATTCAAGGTTGGCTCTAGCAAAGCCATCACACCACCGATAAAGGCATCACCCGTTAACAAATACACCACGCTAAACGCAACACTAAAGTGAATGGTCGCAAAGCTTGCTGTTTTTAACTTTGTCATCCACTGACGAGCTTTAAGCGCTGGAATTTGAGCCCACGCCTTTTCATGAAAATAGAAGGCGACGGTATTCACAGAAGGCTCAACCATAGCGATTAAGCTACCAATTAAGATGTCGCCTGTTAGTACGTAAGCGACACTAAATGCGATAGTAAAATGTAATGCAGCAAAGGTTAGTGTCTTTTTCATGATAATTACTCAGTCGTTGTGTTGTTTCGATAGGTCTATTATTGAGAATTATTATCATTAAGTATAATGGGTAGTTAAGATTGTTTTGATAGGCAAAAGCTATCAATAAACTGGAGTGAGGCCGATCGGACTGGGTTGGAGCTTGGGGTATAAAAAAAGGCTGACCATGAAGGCCAACCTTTTTATCTAGAGCGAGAGGGTAGAAACCTCCTCGTTCATTCAGTTTTAAAGAGCAGCGATGGTCGCTTTTTGCTCTTCAAGCTTAACAAGAGTCTCTTGGTAGCCTTCAAGCTTCTCACGCTCTTTCGCGATAACCGCTTCTGGGGCTTTCGCAACGAAACCTTCGTTACCTAGCTTACCTTCGATACGCTTGATTTCGCCGTGGGTTTTCTTCACTTCTTTATCAAGACGAGCAAGCTCAGCATCCTTGTCGATAAGACCCGCCATTGGGATCATCAGCTCAGATTTGCCAACCAGTTTAGTTGCGCAAGCCGGTAGCTCTTTTTGATCAAGAGGTTCGCCGTCTGCTAGAACTTTAATGTCGTCTAGTTTAGCGAGAGAGTTTAGAACGATCTTGTTCGCTTCGATACGAGCAGCGTCCTTCTCATCAGCGACTTTGATCATTACTTCTAAGCCTTGGCTTGGTGCAATGTCGTATTCCGCACGTAGGTTACGGATAGCTGTGATGAAGGTCTTAACCCATTCGATGTCTTCTACGATCTCAGCATTGAAGTTATCTTCGTTAAACTGAGGAAGCGCTTGAGTCATGATTGTTCTTTCTTCTGCGTCAGGGCCTTCAACGCCGTCGATCAGCGGGATAACGCTCTGCCAGATAGATTCAGTGATGTAAGGAAGAACAGGGTGAGCAAGACGTAGAGTCTTCTCTAGAACTGTGATAAGCGTGTAACGAGTCGCTTGTTGCTGAGCTTCAGTACCTTTCCAAAGGACAGGTTTTGTTAGCTCTAGGTACCAGTCACAGAATTGGTTCCAGATGAATTCGTAAAGCGTGTTTGCTGCCATGTCTAGACGGTAGTTGTCTAGGTGAGCGTTAAACTCTTTCGCTGCAACTTCAAACTGAGATTCAATCCACTTATCTGCTAGAGAGAATTCCATGTTTGCACGGTCTTCAACAGACAGTGACATGCCACAATCGTGCTCTTCTGTGTTCATCAGTACGTAACGGCTTGCGTTCCATAGCTTGTTACAGAAGTTACGGTAACCTTCAAGACGCTTCATGTCCCAGTTGATGTCACGGCCCGTTGAAGCCATAGCAGCAAGAGTGAAACGCAGTGCGTCAGTACCGTATGGTTCGATACCGTTTTCGAAAGTCTTACGTGTTGCTTTTTCGATCTTAGCAGCCAGTTTAGGTTGCATCATGTTGCCACAACGCTTCTCTACTAGCTCTTCAAGGCCGATGCCGTCAATCATGTCGATTGGGTCAAGTACGTTACCTTTCGACTTAGACATCTTGTCACCGTTTTCATCACGGATAAGACCCGTCATGTAAACCGTTTTGAAAGGTACTTGAGCCTTGCCATCTTCGTCTTTCACGAAGTGCATGGTCATCATGATCATACGAGCAACCCAGAAGAAGATAATATCAAAACCAGATACTAGTACTTCAGATGGGTGGAATGTTTTCAGTGCTTCAGTATCTTCAGGCCAGCCTTGTGTGCCGAAAGTCCAAAGTGCAGAAGAGAACCAAGTGTCGAGTACGTCGTCGTCTTGCTTAAGTACAACAACAGGCGCTAGGTTGTTCTTTTCACGAACTTCTTCTTCAGTGCGACCTACGTAAACTTTACCATCGTTGTCGTACCATGCTGGGATGCGGTGGCCCCACCAAAGTTGACGAGAGATACACCAGTCTTGCACGTCACGCATCCACGCGAAGTACATGTTTTCGTATTGCTTAGGAACGAACTGGATTTGACCATCTTCAACGGCTTTAACTGCAGGCTCAGCAAGAGGTGCTGTGCGTACGTACCATTGGTCAGTCAGCATTGGTTCGATAACCACACCACCACGGTCGCCGTAAGGCACGGTTAGGTCGTGATCTTTGATTTCGTCTAGAAGACCAAGTTCTTCGAATTCAGCAACGATGGCTTTACGAGCAGCAAAGCGCTCCATGCCATGGTATTTCGCTGGAAGTTCTGTTGAGTAAACATCGCTTTCTTCGCCGTTAGTTGTGAATACTTCAGCAGCATCACGGATATCAGCGTTGAATGTAAGGATGTTGATCATTGGTAGGTTGTTGCGCTTACCCACTTCGTAATCGTTAAAGTCGTGAGCAGGTGTGATCTTCACACAACCCGTACCTTTTTCCATGTCTGCGTGCTCATCGCCTACAATAGGGATAAGACGGTTTACAACAGGAAGCAGGATCTCTTTACCGATAAGATCTTTGTAACGTGGATCTTCTGGGTTTACCGCTACGCCAGTATCACCAAGCATGGTTTCTGGACGAGTAGTAGCAACAACAATGTAATCTTTACCATCAGCTGTTTTAACACCGTTCGCTAGCGGGTAGCGGAAGTGCCACATGAAACCTTTTTTGTCTTTGTTTTCAACTTCAAGATCCGAGATTGCCGTGTGCAGTTTAGGATCCCAGTTTACTAGACGCTTACCACGGTAGATTAGGTCTTCTTCGTATAGACGAACAAACACTTCTTGAGTCGCAGCCGATAGGCCATCATCCATAGTGAATCGCTCACGATCCCAGTCTACCGATGCGCCAAGGCGACGAAGTTGTTGAGTGATCGTGCCACCTGATTCGCCTTTCCATTCCCAGATCTTGTCGATGAAAGCTTCACGGCCGTAGTCGTGTTTTGTTTTGCCTTCTTCAGCAGCAATCTTACGCTCAACAACCATTTGAGTTGCGATACCTGCGTGGTCAGTACCCACTTGCCAAAGCGTGTTTTTGCCTTTCATACGCTGAGCACGGATAAGCGTATCCATGATCGTATCTTGGAACGCGTGACCCATGTGCAGGCTGCCAGTGACGTTCGGTGGCGGGATCATGATGCTGTAAGCTTCTTTTGATGTGTCACCGTGTGGCTTAAAGTAGCCTTTCTCTTCCCAAGTCTTATACAGAGCTTGTTCGATTGATGTTGGGTTGTATGTCTTTTCCATAGTGCTCTTAAACGGATACTGTGAATGGTTAATCGTGGTCAAACTTCATAAGTGAAGCTTCTTGAATCTAAATCCAAAGATAGCTTTAACTATGAGGTTTAACTACGGATGTTGAATCTCGATAGTTTGTAGCTGATATCCAGCCTGACGGTAAATTTTATACCTTTCTCGAGCGAGTTGCTTAGCTTTTTCTTCGCAAGGGACGAAGTCTATCACCTGAGCAAAGGCGTTCGCAAAGGTTGTATGATTGTCAGCCAGATTAATTACCAGTTGACGATTCCAATTGTGCTTGACACCTTGGTGGCCAATTTCAATGTTAGTTGAATACTTAGGCCCTTCGCCAACTAAGTTATGGGCAATAAACTCATTGGGTTCGACTTGCCAGAAAACTTCAGCGATATGCTCGGCATGTTGTTTGTCATGACAGTTAAGATAAAGTTTAGCGCCTTGTTTCGCAAAGTGCTGAGCAAGAAACAGCACATAGTCAGCAAAACCCGCTTCACTGGCTTGTGGGCTGTTTAAGGGCACAATGTAAAACGTGGCAGTTTGCATACTTAACACTCGAACTGAAAATCGTGGGTATCAATGTTACTTGGTTAGCAGGAGCTAACAAATAGCGCTTATTAAAAAAGGGCCCGTAGGCCCTTTTATTATTTTGAAGATTGCTCCTCAGTCTCATGGCCGCTGCGGTTCAATAGGAATTGGACTAGCATTGAGACAGGGCGACCTGTCGAGCCTTTCGCTGCGCCTGATTTCCACGCCGTACCCGCAGTATCGATGTGTGCCCAGTGATACTTCTTCGCGAATTTAGACAGGAAGCAGCCAGCAGTAATAGTGCCGCCAGGACGGCCGCCGATGTTCGCCATATCAGCGAATGGGCTGTTTAGCTGCTCATGGTACTCGTCTGCCATTGGTAGACGCCATGCTCGGTCACTGGCTTGCTCTGACGCATTAACCAGTTCATGAGAAAGTGGGTTGTGGTTCGATAGAACGCCACTGATGTGGTGACCTAGCGCAATCACACACGCGCCAGTTAGTGTCGCAACGTCAACAACACAGTCAGGTTCAAAGCGTTCAACATAAGTTAATGCATCACACAGAACCAAACGACCTTCCGCATCCGTATTTAATACTTCAACCGTTTGGCCTGACATGGTGGTTAGGATGTCACCAGGGCGATAAGCGTTACTACCCGGCATGTTTTCACAGCCAGCTAGGATGCCGACCACGTTAATCGGTAGGTTTAACTTAGCCAATGCTTTCATGGCCCCAAAGACAGAAGCAGCGCCACACATGTCGTACTTCATCTCATCCATACCGTCACCAGGCTTAAGTGAGATACCGCCTGAATCGAACGTTAGGCCCTTACCGATCAGAACGATAGGTTTTGCATTCGGATCTGCAGCGCCTTTGTATTCCATGATAGACATCATAGATTCATTTTTAGAACCACGACCAACGGCTAGGTATGATGTCATACCCAGTTTTTCCATCTCTTCTTCGCCAATGATCTTCGTTTTTACTGTTTCGTAGTCGTCAGCTAAGCGACGCGCTTGAGATGCAAGGTAAGCAGGGTTAGCGATGTTTGGTGGCATGTTGCCAAGATCTTTAGAGGCTTTCACACCAGAAGCAATAGCAAGGCCATGAGAAATAGCTTTCTCACCAAGGCTTAATTCACGACGTGTCGGTACGTTGAATACCAATTTGCGCAGTGGACGACGAGTCTCAGGCTTGTTGCTCTTGAATTGGTTAAATGTGTAAAGGCCATCTTTGGTTGCTTCGACCGCTTGACGCACTTTCCAGTAGGTATCGCGGCCTTTCACGTGCAGTTCTGTAAGGAAACACACGGCTTCCATAGAACCGGTTTCGTTGAGTGTGCTGATGGTCTTTTGAATGATTTCTTTATATTGACGCTCACCTAGCTCACGCTCTTTACCACAGCCGACCAGTAGAACGCGTTCAGAAAGTACACCGGGAACTTGATGCAGTAATAGCATCTGGCCAGGTTTACCCTCTAGATCACCGCGACGAAGCAGTGAGCTAATGTAGCCATCACTAATCTTATCTAATTGCTCGGCTACTGGAGAAAGGCGGCGCGGTTCGAATACACCGACAACGATACATGCGCTGCGTTGTTTCTCTGGGCTACCACTTTTTACACTGAACTCCATGCGTACTCCTACATCCTGAAGACAAATCGAACTAAATGTTAGATAATAGGTTCTTACTTGTTGGATCCCATAAAGGAACTAACCTTAAAGAATAACTCTAACACTTAGCTAAAAATTTAAAAAAATAAAAGGTTCAACGGGAAATTATAGTGATTCAATCAAAAAAACAAGTTTTGTATAGGTAATTTGAGCGTGATTATTGTTAGATATTTGATCCGCGAGACAATCAAGAGCCAATTTGCGATCTTTTTTGTTCTCTTTCTCGTGTTTCTCAGCCAAAAATTCATCAGTGTTTTAGCGGACGCTTCTGATGGTGATATCCCAGCGAGTCTCATATTGTCGATTGTTGGCTTAAATATGCCCGCGATGGGCTTATTGATGCTTCCACTTAGTATCTATATTGGTATTTTACTTACTTTTGGTCGCCTTTACGCTGAAAGTGAAATAGTCGTAATGAACGCGACTGGTATTGGTAATAAATTCCTCATTCAATCTGCACTTTACTTAGCCTTAATCACAGCAACCGTCGCTGCTTTTAATTCATTGTGGTTGTCTCCTTGGTCGCAAGATAAAGTCGAACAGATGTATGAAAAGGTGGCCGCTGAGAACAGCGTAGATTTGCTACCAAAGGGGAAGTTTGAAGGCACACCTGATGGCTCATCAGTCGTATTCATTGATGATATCGACGGCAACAAGCTAGAAAATGTGTTTGTTGCTCAAATGCGCCCTCGCGACTCTGTGCTACCGAGTGTGATGTTCTCTGAATCTGGAGACGTCAAAGAGTTGAGTGATGGCCGCCAAATTATAGTGATGTACGATGGCACTCGTCATGAAGGCGTGCCTACCCGGCTTGATTATAGGGTCACGCATTTTGAAGAGTACGAAGGCTTGATCGGTCAGCGTGAAGTTGAAAAAAAAAGTCGAGATTGGGAAGCTATTCCAACGCTTGACCTTATTGGTAATCCGAATAACAGTGCGAAAGCGGAATTGCAGTGGCGTATCTCATTAGTACTTTGTATTCCGTTGTTGACCATGCTCGTAGTGCCGCTGTCAGCGGTCAACCCTAGGCAAGGGCGTTTTGCCAAAATTGGTCCGGCAATATTGATCTATTTAACGTACTTCTTAGCAATCAGTGCAACCAAATCTTCGATTGAAGAGGGAAGTATTCCTGCGGTGATCGGCATGTGGCCAATCAATGCGTTATTATTATTTGTCGCAATTGGTGCAAACTTTATGGATAGCGTATTCGTAAGGCGTTTGAAAGAAAAATTCAAGAACAAGAGGTTGGCTTAAGCCGTGTTTAAAATTCTCGATTTATATATAGGCAGAACCATCATCTCAACCACGTCATTAGTATTGGTGACGTTTGTTGGCCTCTCAGGGATCATCAAGTACGTAGAACAGTTGAGAAAGGTAGGGCGTGGTACCTACGATCTATTACACGCGCTTTATTTTGTTTTATTGAGTGTCCCTCGTGATATTGAAATGTTCTTCCCAATGGCGGCATTACTTGGGGCGTTGATCGGGCTTGGTATGCTTGCTGCCAGTTCAGAGCTTGTGGTAATGCAAGCGGCGGGCTTTTCAAAGTTAGACATTGGCTTATCAGTACTCAAGACGGCTATTCCTCTGATGATAGTGGTCACCCTTCTTGGGCAGTGGGGTGCCCCTCAAGCACAGAAGATGGCTCGTGATTTAAGAACTATATCAGTTGCTGGTGGCAATATTATCTCGACTCAAAGTGGCGTATGGGCTCGCGATGCCAGTGATTTTATTTTTATTGCTAAAATTGAAGATGATAAGTTGTATGGCATGAATATGTGGCGCTTTGACGGGAATAATGCGCTCAAGACGTCGATATACTCTGAAGAAGTTGACTACGTTGGAGGAAATGTTTGGACGATGCACGATGTTGAGATCACATCTTTTGAAAATGAACTTCAGATCACCAAAGAAAGCCTGCCAACTTACACTTGGGAAACCTCATTGGCACCCGATAAGCTCGCAATAGTAACGGTGAAACCGGAAGAGTTATCGTTAAGTGGTCTATATGATTATGTTTCTTATCTTAAAGCATCTGAGCAAGATGCGGCTCGTTATGAGTTGGCGCTATGGAGAAAGATAACTCAGCCGATCTCGATTGCGGTGATGATGCTAATGGCATTGTCGTTTATCTTTGGCCCTTTGCGGAGTGTGACCATGGGGGCAAGGATTCTGTCTGGCGTTATCGCAGGCTTTACCTTCTATATATCCAGCGAGTTCTTTGGCCCGATTAGCTTGGTGTATCAAATACCACCGGCCTTTGGTGCAATCGCACCGAGTGTGGTATTCCTCGGAATTGCCATCATGTTGCTGAGGCGGAAACTGTAAATAAAAAAGGAAGGCATAGTGCCTTAATGCCGATCAGTTAAGACAATAATCGGCAGATCAGTTGAATGATCCTACCAACATGTAAAAATCCGATAGACCCTGTTTATCGGATTTTTTTATGCACGTTTCTCAAGCCCTCGACATCATCAATAACTACAAACCAAATAAAGTCGAAACTCTCGCAGACCTCCTACCGATTGAGTTAATAAAAAATGCCTATGAGCTGACAGATACTGTCACCCTGAGAAAGCGTAAACTGAC
>NZ_CANLBV010000011.1 GCF_947488985.1 uncultured Vibrio sp. | reverse complement strand
AATCAAGCGAATGGGATATGGGTATCGAGATACAGACTACTTCTTCTTGAAGATAAAAGCGGCTTTCCCCGGAAAGCCGCGATGAACCAATAAAAAGCCCACTCGAAAGTGGGCCTTGAATTCGCTTATTAGCTGCTATTTCTTTGCGGTAGAGCAATAAGTTGGTTTTTTATGTGCTACATGGTCTTTCTGTATTACAGAATGAAGCGGCTGAGATCTTCGTCTTCAACGAACTCACCCAGCTTCGCGGTGACGTAGGCTTGATCAATCACTAGCTTGCTGCCAGCTTTGTCGGTTGCTTCGAATGAAATCTCATCCATTAGGCGCTCCATTACCGTGTGAAGACGACGAGCACCGATGTTCTCAGTGGTTTCGTTGACACGCCATGCTGCGTCCGCAATCTGGTTGATGCCATCTTCAGTGAACTCAATGCTAACATCTTCTGTTTTCATTAGGGCAATGTATTGCTCTGTTAGAGACGCTTTTGGTTCTGTCAGGATGCGTTTAAAGTCATGTGCTGATAGTGCTTCAAGTTCTACGCGGATTGGCAGACGACCTTGTAGTTCAGGGATCAAGTCTGATGGCTTAGCCACTTGGAATGCGCCTGATGTGATGAACAATATGTGGTCAGTTTTAACCATACCGTGCTTGGTTGATACTGTGCTGCCTTCGATAAGAGGCAGTAGGTCACGCTGAACACCTTCACGAGATACGTCTGGGCCTGAGCTGTCGCCACGCTTACAGATTTTGTCGATCTCATCGATGAATACGATGCCGTTGTTTTCAGCGTTGAAGATCGCATTCTCTTTTAGCTCTTCTTGATTCACAAGCTTCGAAGCTTCTTCTTCCGTCAGTGCTTTGAATGCATCTTTGATTTTCATCTTGCGCTTTTTCTTGGTGTCGCCCGCCAGGTTTTGGAACATGCCTTGCAGCTGGTTAGTCATCTCTTCCATGCCTGGAGGCGACATGATTTCAACGCCCATTTGTGGCGCAGCTACATCAACTTCGATCTCTTTGTCGTCGAGCTTACCTTCACGCAGTTTCTTACGGAAAATCTGACGAGTATTTGAAGAGGTGGTGTCTTCCTTTGATGGCTCGTTCTGACCCCAGGCATCGCGTGCTGGTGGTAGAAGGGCATCAAGAATGCGTTCTTCAGCTTGCTCTTCTGCACGGTATTGAACTTTTTCCATCGCTTGCTGATGCGTCATCTTGATGGCTACGTCCGTTAGGTCACGGATGATGGTTTCAACCTCTTTACCCACATAGCCCACTTCGGTGAACTTGGTCGCTTCTACCTTGATGAAAGGCGCGTTTGCTAGTTTCGCGAGACGGCGAGCAATTTCAGTTTTACCGACCCCCGTTGGGCCAATCATCAGGATGTTTTTTGGTGAAACTTCAACACGTAGGCTTTCTTCAAGCTGCATACGACGCCAGCGGTTACGCAGTGCAATAGCAACTGAACGCTTAGCGTTATCTTGGCCGATAATGTGGCGATTGAGTTCGTGAACAATCTCGCGAGGAGTCATTTCAGACATGGTTTTTCCTTAATTCTTTTAATCACGGTTGAATACAGCACGATGAGTGGTGGCGTTTGTTATTCTGGCTTAGGCAGCTCAACGGTGCTCTCTAGTTCTTCAACTGTGTGGTGATGATTGGTGAATACACAAATGTCGCCAGCAATATTGAGCGACTTTTCTGCGATGTCACGTGCATCTAAATCTGTGTTTTCTAATAGCGCGATGGCTGCGGCTTGTGCATAGTTGCCGCCCGAGCCGATAGCAATCAGGTCGTTTTCTGGCTGAACCACATCACCGTTACCTGTGATGATCAATGAAGCGGTTTCATCCGCTACTGCCAGCAGGGCTTCTAATTTACGTAACGCACGATCGCTGCGCCAATCTTTGGCCAGTTCAACAGCCGCTTTAGTGAGATGACCTTGGTGCATTTGCAGCTTGCTTTCAAATTTTTCGAATAGCGTGAAAGCATCAGCCGTACCGCCAGCAAAACCGGCCAGTACTTTGTTGTTGTATAGGCGACGTACTTTACGGGCGTTGCCCTTCATTACTGTATTGCCCAGAGATACTTGTCCATCACCCGCGATGACGACTTTATTATTACGACGTACAGATACAATGGTAGTCACGAGTCGACCTCTTTTGATTATTATTTATGGTTACTACTTATATGTGGCTCCACTATCATGAATTCAAGTGCCACTTTTAATGGTATGTCATATCAAAAAAACCAAATGTTACCAGTTGTTTCAAATGTCCGTTAACTGTTGAGGCTATGCGTGGTAAGGGTTTGTGGGTTAATGCTTTGTGATAAATATAAAAAAAGATAAAACAAATTTCTAACGTGAAATGGTTAACACTTTTTGTTTGATTTATAAGGAATGATGTTCACTAATCAATGGTATTCACAGCATAAGGAGTAGTGTGATGAATAGTGACAATATCAGTTTTTTTAATCGAGATATGGATCTGGATGAGCTGTCTATACTGCATCATCTGATGTATCAGGAGGCGGGTGAGTGTTCAACAGAGCATCTAAAAAACTCGGTTAACGTTTTTCTTAAACGTCCATTTCCTAACGTTTTAGCACATTTGGATTTTTTTGGTTACATCGAGATAAATAAGGGGCAGGTCTACCTGACTGACTTTGGGCTTGAGTACTACGAACAAGTGCCTCAGTTTCGTTAAAACGCACTTTTTTGATTTACATGCTGGTATTGCTTGAACGCTTTCAAACAACAATAGGGGGAACCCTCTTCCCCTTATTGTTATCGAGTTGATTAAGCCCCGTCTTTCCAAATCGCACAAGGCTCTATTTTTGCTCGCTGCAATTTGTGGCGATCGCGTTCTGCATCACGCTTTAGCTTATAGGGGCCTAGAACCACACGATACCAGCTGCTGCCTTCTTTCTTACGAACCTCACTCGAGATCCCTTGGAATGCGATATCCAACTTACGTGACTCGGCCTGTGCTGAGGTTTTGTAAGCCCCACACTGCATGATGTAAGGGATCTTTGATACTTGTTGTTCTTTGGCCTTGACCTCAATTTCTCGGCTTGGCAGTGTCTCAACGTAGTCCCACTTCTCCTCTGGAGGTGGCGGGATCACTTTGGTTGGTTTTGGCTTAGGTTTTGGTTTGCTCACCACAGGCGCTGGTGGCTCGGGATCGTTACTCAGTAAGTAAAGTCCGTAACCAAAACCGCTGAGCAGAAAGATCGCTAAAAGACCACTGCGCCAAGGTTTGCGACGAGGGGCTTGTTTTTTGGTTGGTTTTTTCGTGCCACGACCACGCTTTACATAATCTCTATTAGCCACAAGACAATTCAATAGTTGCTGATTCTGTCCTCATGGTAATCCAGATTGCGTGAGGATAATAGTGCAGAAATGTAAGCGGCACATCAAAATGTGCCGCAGGTTTATACCGTTATTTCTGAGAGTTATATTCGAGGTGGTGCGGTACTGCCGCGGACAACGAGCTTCGCTTCTAGTAGGCGAGATCCGGCTTGTACTTCGTTACCTTTGAGTAGGTCAAGCATCATTAGCATCGCTTGGCGTCCAATCTCATAGCGAGGCTGAGAAATCGTGGTGAGCGGCGGATCGCAGTACTGAGCAAATTGGATATCATCAAAACCCACGATCGAGAGGTCTTGAGGAACGCGTAATCCCAATTTTTTCGCTTCTCGAATCGCACCAATGGCCATTGCATCATTGTGACAGAAAATCGCGGTCGGCTGTTCTGGCAAGGCGAGCAGTTGACGCACGGCCTGTGCTCCAGATTCAAAGGTAAAGTTGCCTGTCGTGCTGTAGACCGGGTTCATGGATACCCCAGCACGACGTAGTGCTTGTTGGTAGCCTTGCTGGCGGAACTTACACAGCGTTGCTGATACTGGTCCTGATATTTGCGCGATACGTTTATGGCCTAACTGAGCGAGATAGTTCACCGCTTCAAATGCGGAGGTCAGGTTATCAATGTGTACCGTTGGCAGTTCAAGCTCAGGCGCAAACTCACACGCCATCACCATTGGCGGTAAATTTTTTTGCTCTGATTTACTGACGTCAAAAGGGTGGTCAGTGCCCAGCAGCAGCATACCATCAGCTTGCTTAGTAAAGACCAAGTTGACAAATGACGACTCGCGTTTCTTTTGTTGACCGCTGTCACCCAGTAGCACAAGGTAGTCATTTTCGACCGCAGCATCTTCGATGCCACGAATGATCTCAGCAAAATAGGGATCACAGATATCAGGAACGATAGTGATGATGGTTTTTGATTCGTTGCGACGTAAGTTTCTAGCTAATGTATTGGGTGAGTATCCAGCTTCTAATACAGCAGCTTCTACCCGCTTACGGGTGGAAACCGAGACTTTCTCAGGGTTCATCAACGCACGTGATACGGTTGCGGTTGAGACGCCTGCTAGCTGGGCAACATCCTTCATTGTCGCCATAAATTAAACCCTCTTTTTTAATTCCTTTGCCGCCTATGTGTTTAAGGCGTGAATGATAGTTGTGACTTAAATAGATATCATGAAAGTGTTGATGGCACTTTTTTTATCACAATATTTTATTCGTTTCATCGTGGTAAAGTTACGGCTAGATTAACAAAAATTACATGGCTAGTGTGAAGTTGCTCACGATAAATATGAATTAATTGTGAACAAATTTATCCTAGCTTTTAGCTTGGCCGAGTTTAGCTCATATCTTGCGGTTCAATATCGAGCGACCAACGCACTTTTTTTGCGGCGGGTAACATGTTAATTGCTGGCTTGGCACTCATTAATAGCTTCTGCATTATTGAGCGTGTTTGAGTCTGCAGTATCAATTGCCAGCGAGATTTACCGGCTCGCTTTGCCAGTGGTGCAGGGGTTGGCCCGAGTACCATGCAATATTGGTCAAATAGCGGGTGCGCTTCTAGTGTGTGACGAACTTGACGTAAAAACTCTTCGACTAATCGAGTGTCATTGGCTTCCGCTCTAAACAGCGTTATAAAGGTATAAGGTGGCAGCATTGCTTGTTTACGTTCTGCTAATGCTGTTTGTGCGAAGTGGTTATAGTCTTTGTGAAGTAACGCTTGCAACAACCCGTGTTCTGGGTGATGGGTTTGTAAGATCACTTCGCCGGGTTTGCTGGCGCGACCTGCACGACCTGCCACTTGAATGAACAGTTGAGCTAAACGTTCAGAGGCTCGGAAGTCGCTGCTGTATAAAGAGCCATCGACATCCAACAACGCCACAAGTGTCACATCCGGAAAGTGATGCCCCTTAGCCAGCATTTGGGTACCGATAAGGATTTGGTATTCACCTTTACGAATCGATTCGAGTGCGCTCTCTAGGCTGCCTTTGCGGCGGGTGCTGTCACGGTCAATACGAATGGTTTTGTATTCAGGAAATAGCTGACCAAGTTGAGCTTCTAACTGTTCTGTACCGACGCCAACCGTGACTAAGTTCGCCGAACCACAGCCTTGGCAATGGTGCACGATATGCTGCTGGGAACCACAATGGTGGCAGCGCATCTCATTGCTGTATTGGTGATAGGTGTAGTAAGCATCGCAGCGTTTACATTCGGCAGTCCAACCACAGTCGTGACACATCAACGCTGGAGAGAATCCACGTCGATTAAGGAATAACATCACTTGATTGCCCCCTTTGAGGTGTCTTTGCATCTCTGCAATCAAAGAGGCTGACAGACCGCTCTCCAGATATTCGCCTTTTACATCCAACACCTTGTTGGTGGTTGGCAGTGCGACACCTGCACGCGCGGTAAGGGTAAGGTGACTGTATTTACCTATTTGAGCGTTGTGCAGCGTTTCAAAGGCTGGCGTTGCCGAGCCCAACACAACCGGGATCTGCGCTTTATGGGCGCGCATGATCGCCACATCACGCGCGTGGTAGCGTAGGCTATCTTGTTGTTTATAAGACGCATCATGCTCTTCGTCGACAATGATGATGCCCAAGTCAGCAAACGGCGTGAATAGCGCCGAGCGCGTACCAATCACAATGCCCGCGATTTTATCGCGCGCCGATAACCAAGCATTCAATCGCTCAGAATCGTTTAAGCCCGAGTGGATCACCTCAACAGGTACATTAAAACGACGCTTAAAGCGGTTAATCGTTTGAGGAGTTAGGCCTATCTCTGGCACTAACACTAACGCTTGTTTACCTTGGTCGAGGAGCGGCTTGATCATATTCAGGTAGACCTCTGTCTTACCTGAACCCGTGACGCCTTCTAATAGAAAGCAACCAAAGTCGGTTTGGCTATTTACCGTGGCAATGGCGATCGCTTGCTCTTCGTTGAGCTTAGGTTTGTCTTGGCCGTTTTCAATGTCAACCGGCCAAGGCTGACGCTTCGGTTTTTTCTCAACCGATTCAATCCAGCCTTTCTCTTCGAGCGTTTTGAGGACAGCACTGCCCACCTCTTCATCTATGAACGCTTGGTGAGCAACCGGACCGTACTCTAGCATGTGCATCACTTTGGCTTGCTTGACTGCGCGGCCAAAGCCCTGCATCAGTTGGTCTTTGCCTGATGGCGTCAGTTGCCACTCAACCAGTGTCGCGAAGTCGGCGGCTTTGCCTTTTCTTAAGGCGCTCGGTAGCGCGTTAGCAAAGGTTTCACCAAGTGGATATTGATAAAATTGGCTGCACCACATTAATAGTGAATAGACGGACTCCGGCCAAACCGGCTGATGGTCTAATAAGGTTTTAATCGGTTTGAGCTTGTCTAGTTCGAATTCTGATTCGTTGACCAATGCGGTGACAATACCGGTTAAGGTTTGGCGTCCAAAGGGCACAGAGACTCGTCCACCAATAATCGGAAATAGGTGGCTAGGGATCTTGTAATCGAACTGCTTGTCGAGTGGGACAGGCAGTGCCACACGGGCAATCATTGGTCGCATAAAGGGGCGGCTTTATCTGAATTGAAGAGAGCGCACAGTCTAAAGGATACCGGCGTTAAATTCGAGGAGCAGTTTAGATGAGAGCGGGAAGAGCGGGCTGAAGGCATGACTTGCGAGAAAATGGCTGTCGATACAATAATTAACGATGCTATTGGCGAAAAATGTATCAAATCAGTTGATCCTGCCTCACAGATTCATTACTATACTGCGCCTTAAAGGTATGGCTTGATCGCTCTTGAGTGATGCAGCGGTATCTTTATTTCTTTTTAAACTACGTGTGGTGTGCGGCTTAGAATCGTATAGCGACACGGCCTACTTTGAGGTTATCCCATGAAAGCTGGAATCCACCCAGAATACAAAGCAGTTACTGCTACTTGTTCTTGCGGCAACACATTTGAGTTCAACTCAACGCTAGCAAAAGAATCAATTCACCTAGACGTATGTGACAAATGTCACCCGTTCTACACTGGTAAGCAACGTATCGTAGATACAGGCGGCCGTGTTGATCGCTTCAACAAGCGTTTCGGTGCTCTTTCTAGCAAGAAGTAATTCTCGCTATTTAGACATAAAAAGGACACTTCGGTGTCCTTTTTTGTTGCCTGCAATTCACGGCGGCTGATGAATTGCCTTTTTGTTATTGGTTTTGTTTATGGAAATATCCCGCTTGAGCAGATGGTTGCCGCTTTCCCTCAGTACTCCTCGCTATATATCCGCTTAGCCGCTTAATAAGTAAGAGTAATTTCAACTGGTTACTGGTCTTATTAGTAGTGAAATCTCGTTTTTTGATGAGACAGAGGCTTTAACTACCTAGGAACTTTGAAGTACATCCATTAACATGAGGAAGATCCTCCAAATAATAATATCCTAGGAATCTACACCTATGTCTCAAGACAGCCGCCAAGATCAACATTCTCAACCGTTATCACCTCAAGAGCTATTCCGTCAGCAAGCGCTTGATTACCACGAGTTGCCAATTCCAGGCAAAATTGCTATTGAGCTGACCAAGCCTGCAAACTCAGCAGAAGATCTCGCGCTCGCTTACAGCCCCGGGGTGGCTGAGCCTGTTCGTGAAATCGCACAAAATGTTGATAACGTCTATAAATACACAGGTAAAGGCAACATGGTTGCCGTTATCTCTAATGGTACGGCGATCCTTGGCCTAGGTAATCTTGGTCCTATAGCTTCAAAGCCAGTTATGGAAGGCAAAGCGCTGTTGTTTAAGCGTTTTGCCGGTTTAGATTCTATCGATATTGAAGTTAAACACCGCACCATCGATGAGTTCGTTGATACGGTAGCGAACATCGCAGATACATTCGGCGGGATTAACCTAGAAGACATCAAAGCGCCAGACTGTTTTGAGATTGAACGTCGCCTGATTGAACGTTGTGATGTCCCGGTATTCCATGATGACCAACACGGTACTGCGATTGTCACGGCAGCGGGTATGCTGAACGCGATCGAACTTCAAGGTAAGAAACTGGAAGAGTGTAAGATCGTTTGTTTAGGTGCTGGTGCCGCTGCGGTTGCTTGTATGGAGCTATTGATTAAGTGTGGCGCTCAGCGTGAGAAGATCTACATGCTGGATCGTAAAGGCGTGATCCACACGCGTCGTGATGACCTAAACGAATACAAAGAGCTGTTCGCAAACAACACCGACAAGCGCACGCTGGAAGACGTTATCGAAGGCGCAGACCTGTTCTTGGGTGTATCGGGTCCTAACCTACTGCCAGCGGAAGCACTGACGCTGATGGCGGATAAGCCAGTTGTGTTTGCCTGTTCAAACCCAGATCCTGAAATTAAGCCAGAGCTTGCACACGAAGTTCGTTCTGACCTTATTATGGGGACTGGCCGCAGTGATTACCCTAACCAAGTTAACAACGTACTTTGTTTCCCATTCATTTTCCGTGGTGCACTAGACGTGCGTGCGAGCGAAATCAATGATCAGATGAAGCTGGCGGCGGTTAAAGCGATTCGTGAACTAGCGAAAGAAGAAGTGCCTGCTGAGGTACTGGCAGCTGCAGGTGAGACTGCACTGGAGTTTGGTAAAGGTTACATCATTCCTAAGCCAATGGACCCACGCCTACTTCCTCGTGTAGCAAAAGCCGTTGCAGAAGCGGCCGTCGAGTCTGGTGTAGCACGTATCGAGATGCCTGCTAACTATATGCTATAGGGATGTATGGTACAGAGATGTATGGTATACATACTGGATGACATAGTCGTCTGATAGCGTCGTTTCGTTATTGAGATGAAAATAATAATAAAAAAACCGACTCATGAAGTCGGTTTTTTAGTCGAACAGTGACAACATACTCACAGACAACCGAGTGGGTGACGTGAAAAAAGAGTCAGTGGTAGCGAATCAATACTGAAGGCTATGGCTGAATTATTGATGTTCTTCGTCAAACGCTTCGAATTCGATGCCCATCTCTGTCATCAGCTTTTTCACTTCAGCAGGAATATCGTCGGGGCGATCTTTACGAAGGTCTTCATCTGTTGGCAGTGGTTGACCGGTGTACGCATGTAGAAAGGCTTCGCACAGTAGCTCACTGTTTGTTGCATGGCGTAGGTTATTGATCTGGCGGCGAGTACGCTCGTCAGTAAGGACCTTTAATACCTTTAGAGGGATAGAAACTGTAATCTTTTTTACTTGTTCGCTTTTCTTTCCATGCTCAGCATATGGGCTTATGTATTCACCATTCCAGTCGGCCATTGCGTACCTTCATCACTTTAATTGTCAAAATAAATGTATAGAGGGATTTTAGCGGGATTTACTGCCATAAGCAAAGACATATGGACGTCTAGAAGTGTTGACGGCTCACGTTTATGAAAGTAAAGTGAATAACATATATCTAACACAGCCACAGAATGCCAACAAGTCGCTGTGATTCTCAGACGAAAATTTGTAAGGAAGCACCTATGAGCAGCCGGAAGCCAGCAACCATCGCCGTACGTACTGGTATCGAGTCAGACACGCAACATCATGCCGTTGTGCCACCCATTTACCTTTCGACTAACTATGGGTTTCCCGCTTTTGGTGAAGTGCCAAAGTACGACTACACCCGCTCTGGTAACCCAAACCGTGGTTTATTAGAAACCGCACTGTTTGAGCTTGAATCGGGCAAAGGCGCAGTGGTCACCAACTGTGGCACTTCGGCGCTTAACTTATGGGCTTCCGCTTTCTTAGGCGGCGATGATCTTGTTATTGCCCCGCATGATTGCTACGGCGGCACTTACCGTCTGTTTAATACGCGCTCGCAAAAAGGTGACTTCAAAGTTCTGTTTGTTGATCAATCGGATCAATCGGCTTTGGATGCGGCGATCGCGCTTAAGCCAAAGTTGATCTTAATCGAAACCCCATCGAATCCACTGGTGCGAGTGGTTGATATTGCCGAAACTTGTCGTAAAGCAAAAGAGGTCGGTGCTCTGGTTGCTGTCGACAACACATTTTTAACTCCGATATTTCAAAAGCCTTTAGAACTGGGGGCCGATTTTGTGATCCACTCAACCACTAAGTATATCAACGGTCACTCAGATGTGATTGGTGGGGTTGTGGTTACTAAGACAGAGCAGCACGCTGAAGAACTCGCGTGGTGGGGCAACTGCATTGGTGCAACCGGCACACCGTTTGATAGCTATATGACGCTACGTGGCATTCGTACCTTAGGTGCACGGATGCGTGTTCATGAAGAGAGCTCTCGTGAAATTTTGACGGCTCTGCAACAGCAAGAGCTGGTGAGTATTATTTACCATCCGAGCCTACCTGAACACCCAGGTCACGAGATTGCGAAGCAGCAGCAATCAGGCTTTGGCTCAATGTTGAGCTTTGAATTTGCTGGCTCATTCGAAGCGCTGAAATACTTTGTTGGCGAGTTAGCACTGTTTTCGCTAGCAGAATCATTGGGCGGTGTTGAAAGTCTAATTTGTCACCCTGCATCGATGACTCACCGCGCAATGGGTGAAGAAGCGTTGGCGGAAGCAGGCGTTTCACAGCAACTGCTGCGTCTTTCGGTTGGCCTTGAAGATACTGATGATCTGATTGACGACCTCAAGCAAGCCTTTACAAAAACCCAACGCTTTATCGCGAATGGGGAGGGGGCATAATGGCAGCCTTTCGCCAGCTACATAAATTTGGTGGCAGCAGCTTAGCGAATCCTGAGTGTTACCAGCGAGTGGTCAACATTCTTAGGGAGTACTCGTCGGCAACCGACTTGGTCGTAGTGTCGGCGGCAGGCAAAACCACTAACCGCTTGATTGAGTTTGTGGAAGCGCTCGATAAAGATGGTCGTATTGCCCATGAGTGCCTGCAAACACTCCGTCAGTTCCAACTCGAACTGATTGAGGCATTGCTTGACGGTGAAGTCGCTGAGCAACTAACGGCCACCATTCAACAAGAATTTACCGCTTTGGGCGAGCGAACCGCGCCCTTGAGCGAAGCGCAAAAAGCACAAGTATTGGGGCACGGCGAGGTTTGGTCTTCACGCTTGTTAGCTGCTCTGTTGTGCCAGCATGATTTACAAGCTGTTGCTCAAGATGCGCGTGCCTTTTTACGTGCTGAAGTGGGTGCTCAGCCTGAAGTCGACCGCGCACGTTCTTACCCACTGATCAAAGAAGCTCTGGCGCAGCATGCGAATTGCCGTGTGGTGATTACTGGCTTTATGGCTCAAAACTGTGCGGGTGAAACTGTATTGCTCGGTCGTAACGGCTCGGATTACTCGGCCACTGTGATTGGCGCTTTGGCCGAGGTTGAACGTGTGACGATTTGGAGTGACGTGGCGGGCGTTTACAGCGCCGACCCTCGTTTGGTTTCAGATGCATGCTTATTGCCTCTACTGCGCCTTGATGAAGCCAGTGAGCTAGCGCGTTTAGCAGCTCCTGTGCTGCATAGCCGAACACTGCAGCCTGTCGCTCAAAGTGCAATGGATTTGAGCTTGCGTTGCAGCTATCAGCCCGAGGCGGGCTCGACACAGATAGAGCGCGTATTGGCATCGGGGCGCGGTGCAAAAATCATTACCTCTCTGGATGAGGTGCTTATCGTGCAACTGACCTTTGGTCACGGCCATGATTTTGACCGTCTAGAGAGCGAGGTCCTTGAAGGGCTTAAGCGTGCACAATTAGAGCCGCTGGCCTATGAGCCTGAAGCGGATCAACACTGTTTGCGCCTTGCCTACACGGAAGAGATCGCGAGTGGTGCTCTTGGGTACCTGCAAGATCATGCGATTGAAGCTGAGATTAAGCTTAAAGAAGGTTTCTCTTTGGTTGCCGCAGTGGGGGCGGGTGTCACCAAGAATCCGAATCATTGTTATGGCTTTTACCAACAGCTCAAGAGCTTGCCAGTTGAGTTTATCTCAGAAGCGAATTCAGGCTTAAGCTTAGTGGCGGTGATTCGTAAGAGTGAAACCTCAGAATTAGTGAAAGGCATTCACTCTCAGCTATTTCAAGCACAGAAGCGTGTGGCGATTGCCTTATGCGGCAAGGGCAACATTGGTTCAAGCTGGTTGCGTTTGTTTGCTGAGCAAAAAGCGGAGCTTGAAAAGCGCCGTGGAATGAACTTTGAATTGGTAGCGGTGGTTGATAGTCAAACCTATTGGTTCGACGAGCAAGGCATTGCTGCGACGTCGGTGACTAAGCATTTTGATGATGAAGCGATAGCCAACAATGGAAACGACTGGTTAGAGCGTTTAGGCTCTATTCAGGGGTATGATGAAGCCGTGGTACTCGATGTGACTGCGAGCCCAGCCCTTGCTGATAAATACCTGCAGATCGCCCAGCAAGGCATTCATCTGATCTCAGCGAATAAAGTGGCCGGTTCAGCATCCAGTGAGTATTACCATCAAGTACAGGATGCTTTCGCGAAGATCAGCCGTCATTGGTTGTACAACGCAACCGTTGGTGCAGGCTTACCCATCAACCATACGGTACGTGACCTACGTGAAAGCGGCGATGATATCACTGCGCTGTCGGGGATCTTTTCAGGCACGCTATCTTGGCTGTTTCAGCAGTTTGATGGCACTGTTCCGTTCAGTGAGTTGGTTGATCTCGCGTGGCAACAAGGTCTGACAGAGCCCGACCCACGAGCTGATCTTGACGGTTCAGACGTGATGCGTAAGTTAGTGATTCTGGCGCGTGAGTCGGGTTTAGATATTGAACCTGAAAACGTAAAAGTGGAATCGCTTGTCCCAGAGTCTCTGCTTGACCTCTCGGTCGATGACTTTTTTGATAAAGCGTCGCTGCTGAGTGAAGAATTAGCCGAGCGTTTGGAAAAGGCGCAGTCTCAGCAAAAAGTGCTGCGTTATGTTGCGCGTTTAGAGAAAAATGGCAAAGCAACCGTCGGTATCGAGGCGCTATCGAAAGAGCATGCGTTAGCTAACTTACTGCCTTGTGATAACATTTTTGCCATTGAGAGTAAGTGGTATAAAGACAACCCATTGGTCATTCGAGGCCCTGGAGCTGGGCGCGAAGTGACGGCGGGTGCCATTCAATCGGATTTGAACAGAATGTCGAGCCTGTTTTAACGCGTCATTAATATTAGCATTAGCTTACGATCCACTAACGTAAATAAGGCTGAAAGCACAACCTGCCTTTCAGCCATTTTCCCTCCCCCCCGCTTAGCTTATCGACCATTCTAGCGACTTGAACTTTACTCACGATCAACTTGAATATAATTCATAATCAAGCTGTTGACATTAAATCATATTCAATACATTCTGTAGACATATAGACGTCTAAAAGCGTTCAGGGAATTGAGATTGATCAGTGGCTGCTTTTGCCACAGGGAGAGTAAAATGGGATACACACACGCAAGTCATATCGACGCTTTAAATCAGAATATCGCTGAGCTTTCTGACAACATCAATGTGTCATTTGAGTTTTTTCCACCAAGCAGTGAAAAGATGGAAGAGACTCTGTGGAATTCGGTTCACCGCCTAAAAACACTTCAACCAAAGTTTGTATCGGTTACCTACGGGGCAAATTCGGGCGAACGTGATCGTACCCACTCAATTATTAAAGAAATCAAAAACCAAACTGGCTTAGTGGCTGCGCCGCATTTAACCTGTATTGATGCGAGCCGTGAAGAGCTGATTCAAATTGCTGATGACTACTGGGCCAATGGCATTGAAAGCATTGTAGCGCTGCGTGGTGATATTCCGGCTGGTGGCGGTGCGCCAGATATGTATGCCTCCGATCTGGTTGAATTGCTGAAATCTCGCCATGACTTTGATATCTCAGTGGCGGCATTTCCTGAGGTTCACCCTGAAGCCAAAAGCGCTCAATCTGATCTAATTAATCTAAAGCGTAAAGTGGATGCGGGTGCCAATCGTGCCATTACTCAGTTCTTTTTTGATGTAGAAAGCTACTTACGTTTTCGTGACCGTTGTGTTGCAGCGGGGATTGATGTTGAAATTGTGCCGGGTATCTTACCGGTTTCTAACTTCAAGCAGGCGTCTCGCTTTGCGGCGATGAATAACGTTAAAGTCCCAGGCTGGATGGCGAAGCAATTTGAAGGCTTGGAAGACGATCCAACCACTCGTCAGTTAGTCGGTGCGAGTCAGGCGATTGATATGGTGCGTACCTTGAGCCGTGAAGGTGTTAAGGATTTCCACTTCTACACGCTAAACCGTGCAGAAATGACCTATGCGCTTTGCCACACGCTAGGGGTTCGTCCGCAAGTGGCTGCGGTGTAGTTTCTATGTGAGTAGCCACTTTTCGCTAGCGGTAAATATCAAATCCTAAAGATACTAAAAAGGCTTGGACTCTAAGAGTTCAAGCCTTTTACTTATCTAGCTTCTAGCTTCTAGCTTCTAGCTTCTAGCTTCTAGCTTCTAGCTTCTAGCTTAAGCGATTGCGTCCAGTTCAAGCAGTACTTCTTCAGCCCATATAATCCATGCTTCACGGATCAGCAGGTTACGGCGAAGTGTTAGACGCTCAAGACGAGCTTGCTTGTCGAGTGTTGATGGCGTTGCGTAGTAAGCGGCTTCGATTTCTTTGTAATGAGAAACCAGCTTGCGAGACTCTTCTACCAGTTCAGCAAGTTGTGCGTGGAACGCGTCAGAAGGCTGTATCGCACAAGCCATGAGTTTAGCTGAAAACTCATCACGAACCGTTGGGTGAGCCGTCGGCTGTTCAAACCATGCGCCTAGTGCACTGCGTCCAGCATCGGTGATCGAGTAAACTTTACGGTCCGGCTTGCCTTCTTGAGGTTCGAGTACGCAAGTGACTTGATCGTTCTGAGCCATTTTATTTAGCTCGCGGTAAACTTGTTGGTGGCTAGCTTTCCAGAAGTACCCAATGCTTGCAGAGAATTCTTTTGTTATATCGTAACCGGTAGCATCGCGTGTACTTAAAACGGTTAGAATTACGTGTGGTAATGACATGTCTAAAATCCAAATGGTAAACAATAAATAAATACTTAAACAACAAGTGTGCTTCTAATGGCACGTTCTATTGATTCTGTCTAAGTACACCAACTAAACAGTTGATTATGTCACCTAATTAAGCCGTTTATCACCTAGCTTGACTCGCTTAGTGGTTAAGTCGCTGCAGATTATTTTTTTTGTATGGTTTCCGCAGCGGGGCAGTAGTATATCTAAATAATAAGCATAAAGTAGAATACATGGGCGGAATAACTCAAAAAAATGATAAAAAACTCAATATTGGTCATTTTATAAAACAAAAAGACCGCACTAGGCGGCCTTTCATTGTTATTGTAGTGCAATCTGCTCGTTAACCAGTGTTTCGCATGCCTGCCGCAATGCCTGCAATCGTCACCATTAGCGCTTCTTCGAGCTCTGCTGGTGGTGTTTCACACTTACGAGTACGGTAAAGCAGCTCCGCTTGAAGCATGTTTAGTGGCTCAACGTAGATGTTGCGAAGACGAATAGATTCTAGCCCCCAAGGGTCGCTTTGCATCAAGTTCTCGTTGTTTTCGACATTCAGCACCGCTTTAATATCTTTTTGCAGCTGCTCACGCAGTAACTCACCCAAAGGTAATAGTTCTTCGTCAACCAGACGTTGATCGTAGTACTTGGCAATCTCCATGTTGCACTTTGAGTACACCATTTCCAACATACCCAAACGCGTTGAGAAGAATGGCCACTCGCGACACATCTCTTCAAGCAGTGGTTGATGACCTTGATCGATGGAGTACTGAATTGCTTCACCTGCACCTAACCATGCTGGAAGCACCAAGCGGTTTTGGCTCCAAGAGAAGATCCATGGGATCGCACGCAGGCTTTCTACACCACCATTTGGGTTACGTTTAGCAGGGCGAGAGCCGAGTGGCAGTTTACCTAACTCCAGTTCTGGCGTCGCCTGACGGAAGTAAGGAACAAACTTCTCTTCACCACGAACCACGTTGCGATAAGCTTCACAAGAGACTTGCGATAGCACTTCCATGAGATCGCGCCACTCTTGCTTTGGCTCTGGTGGCGGCAGAAGGTTCGCTTCTAGGATCGCACTTGCGTAGAGATTGAAGCTGTTTACGGCAACATCTGGTAGGCCAAGCTTAAAGCGGATCATTTCGCCTTGTTCGGTTACACGTAGGCCGCCCTTCAAGCTCTTCGGTGGCTGAGAAAGCAGTGCCGCGTGTGCCGGAGCACCACCACGACCAACCGTACCGCCGCGACCGTGGAATAGAGTCAGCTCAATGCCTTCTCCTTCACAGACCTTAACCAGCTTGTCCATTGCGTCATACTGAGCCCAACCTGCAGACATTACGCCAGCATCTTTGGCCGAGTCAGAGTAGCCGATCATCACCATTTGATGGTTCTGGATAAAGCCACGGTACAAATCGATGCTCATTAGCTGCTTCATGACTGCTTCTGAGTTGTTCAAGTCGTCCAGCGTTTCGAACAATGGACACACGTCCATGCGGTATGGGCAACCACACTCTTGCAGCAGCAAGTGAACCGCCAGTACATCCGATGCAGTACGAGCCATTGAAATCACGTAAGCACCGAAGGCTTCGCGAGGTTGATCAGCAATGACCCTACAGGTGTCCAAAACCTCTTTAACCTGTTCAGATGGCTGCCAATCACGAGGAAGTAGTGGGCGTTTTGAGCTTAATTCATTGGTTAAGAAAGCGATCTTGTCTTGTTCGCTCCACTGGTCGTAATCACCAATGCCGAGGTAGCGAGTCAATTCTGACAATACATCGGAGTGACGAGTGCTTTCTTGACGAATATCGAGGCGGACCAAATGCACACCGAATGCTTTGAGACGGCGCAGGGTATCAAGTAGCGAGCCATCTGCGATCACGCCCATGCCACATTCGTGCAGCGATTGGTAACACGCGTAAAGCGGTGTCCAAAGTTGGTCGATGTTCTGCAGGGTCTCTTTCTTTGGCACTTCTGCGTAATGTAGCTTCGCATCCAGCACTTCGAGAGTGTTATTGAGCAGCGTGCGTAGGTTCTTTAGGATCGCACGATAGGCTTCGTGCTCATCACCTGCAAGTTCGCGAACGGCATCATTACACTTGGTCATCGATAGTTCGGTGATCAGCTCATTCACGTCACCGAGGTAAAGATCCGCCGCTTTCCAGCGGGATAAGCGCATCACTTCTTTAGTGATCGTGTGAGTGACGAATGGGTTACCATCGCGATCACCCCCCATCCAAGATGAGAAGTGTACCGGGCGAGCATCAATCGGCAGGCCTTCACCAAGGTAGCCTTTAAGACGGTCATCCATTTCACGCAGGAAATCTGGCACGGCTTCCCATAGTGAGTTCTCTACCACAGCAAAGCCCCATTTCGCTTCATCAAGCGGAGTTGGGCGCTGCTGGCGAATCACATCTGAGTGCCAACCTTGGGCGATCAGCTGCTCTAGGCGACGTTCTGTTTTGACGCGCTCTTTGTGTGATAGGTCGCTTAATTCTAATTTAGACAGGCACTCGTTGATCTTAACCAGTTTGTTGATCATGGTGCGACGAGTGATTTCTGTTGGGTGTGCTGTCAGAACGAGCTCAATGTTCAGGTCGCGAACGGCCTGAGCCGCATCTAGCTTGCTGATGTCATTCTGGTTTAATTTAGAAAATAGAGATTGCAGCACGTCAGGTTCGCAAACATGCTCCTCACAGTGGCGAGAGATGGTGTGGTATTGCTCTGCCATGTTAGTGAGGTTAAGAAATTGGTTAAATGCACGAGCAACAGGAGTAAGTTGTTCGTTTGGCAGGTTTTTGATCTCTTCAACTAAGCTATCACGATCAGCCTTGTTGCCTGCACGGGCGGATTTGGAAAGTTTACGGATCGTTTCCACTTTCTCTAAGATAACGTCACCATGTGCATCTTGGATTGTGTTACCCAGCAAGCGTCCCAGCATGCTTACGTTACTCTTGAGAGCGGCGTATTTCTCGTTCATTGTCATCCTGCCTCGTAAAAAATTACATCCATTGTTCCTTGTTAGGTACACAATCTAGCGAAAACTGCTGTATCTAGTCAAATAAAGCATTCTAACTTTGTCATTATTAGTTTTGTGAAACACAGGATAAGTGAATTTCCCAATGCTATTGGGTGAGGTGAAATTTAATTACAAAATACAGGCTATATCAGGGATTGCCGGATAAAAGCCACCTTGTCGGGTGGCTTAATATGTAGTTTTAAGTCAGTAAACGTGAACTAAAAACAATATTTATGGATTGATTTACTCAGTACATTAATCGTTGGGTTAATGAAATCGAAGCTTAAGAACTCATCCGGTTGGTGGGCTTGGTCGATTGAGCCCGGACCCAGCACCAAGGTTGGACACAGTTCTTGAAGGAATGGAGCTTCAGTACAGTAGTTCACGGTTTGTGACTCGGTCTCACATACCGATTCCATGCCTCCAATAAATGGATGGTCGTGTTGACACTCGTAGCCCGGAATAGGCTCGTGTAGCGGTGTGATTTCAATTCTGCCCGGCCATTTTGCTTCGACTTCTTTGAGTGCACTACGCAGCATGTTGTCCAAGCCATCTAAGCTTATACCCGGCAAAGGACGCACGTCATAGTGCAGTTCACAACAGCCACAGATACGGTTGGCGCTGTCGCCACCGTGGATATGTCCCAAGTTTAGGGTTGGGCTTGGAATCGCAAACCCCGGGTGATGGTATTCTTTGATGAGCTTGTCACGCAGTTGCATGAGGGCAAACAGCACTTCATGCATGATCTCGATGGCATTAACGCCTAATGCAGGATCTGAAGAGTGACCGGATTTACCCGTGACGCGCACCGCGTTAGCCACGTGACCTTTATGACCACGAACCGGCACTAGGCTGGTCGGCTCACCTATGATGCAGTAATCCGGTTTAAATGGTGCATTCTCAGTGAAGTGGCGTGCACCTAGCATGGTGGTCTCTTCGTCGCAGGTTGCTAGAACATAAAGCGGCTTAGTCTGCTTGCTCCAATCCATTTTTTTGGCCGCTTCATAAACGAACGCGAAAAAACCTTTCATATCGGCCGTTCCCAAGCCGTAGAAGCGATTATTGTGCTCTGTCAGTGCATGAGGGTCGAAGTTCCAACGTCCTTCATCAAAGGGCACGGTGTCGCTATGCCCTGCGAGTAACAAACCACCTTCACCTGTCCCCATCTTCGCGATCATATTGTGCTTGCCAGGTTCGACTTCCACGACTTCAACGCTAAAGCCTAAGTCTTTAAACCATTGAACCATCTTTTCGATCACTTTCTCGTTGCCATGATCCCAGCTAGGGTCGGTTGAGCTGATAGAGTCGGTGGAAATTAGGCCCTTATAGACCTCAAGAAAACTCGGTAATTGCATAATAACTTCACTTCTACTATTGACAGGAAAACCATAAGTCGGTAAAACACATATTAAATCATATTTAATGCATAACAAATCAAATAAAGCTAAAAATTAAGTATGAATAGTCAAATTTGAAATGTAACTTACCTCAGGAATGGATGTGTTGAGATGTTGAAAACCACGATCATTGGCGCAAGCGGCTATACAGGGGCTGAATTGGCTCTCATGATAAACAAACACCCAGAGCTCACGCTATCAGGTTTATATGTTTCAGCCAATAGTGTCGACGCAGGTAAACCGATTGCCGCGCTGCATGGCAAGCTAGCTGGCTTGATTGATATGCCGGTGCAACCGCTAATAAATCCAGAAGAAGTGGCGAAACAGTCTGATGTGATTTTTCTAGCAACAGCACACGAGGTCAGCCATGATCTTGCGCCAATCTTTCTTGAGAACTGTTGCCAAGTGTTCGACCTATCGGGTGCATTTCGAGTTAAGGGTGAAAACTTCTATCAAGAATTCTACGGTTTTGAGCATCAACACGAACAATGGCTAGATAAGGCCGCTTACGGTTTAGCCGAGTGGAATGAGCAAGACATCAAACAAGCTCAATTGGTCGCTGTCGCGGGGTGTTACCCAACTGCATCACAACTGGCGATTAAGCCTTTAGTTGAAGCACAGTTACTTGATGACAATCAATGGCCAGTGATCAACGCAACCAGTGGTGTCACGGGGGCCGGTCGTAAAGCGACGATGGTCAACAGCTTTTGTGAGGTGAGCTTACAGGCTTATGGTGTCTTTAATCACCGTCATCAACCGGAAATCGCGGCACACTTAGGCTGTGATGTGATTTTCACGCCGCACCTTGGCAACTTTAAGCGTGGCATTTTGGCGACCATCACAATGAAGCTGGCTGACGGCGTAACAGAACAACAGATACAAGACGCCTTTGAGCAAGCTTATCAAGGCAAGCCAGCCGTGAGACTACTCAAAGAGACACTGCCAAGAATTCAGGATGTCGAACAGACACCTTTCTGCGATTTAGGTTGGAAGGTTCAAGGTCAGCACATCATTGTTGTTTCAGCGATTGATAACTTATTAAAGGGTGCATCTAGCCAAGCGATGCAGTGTTTAAACGTACGCTATGGTTTTGCACCATTAACTGCGTTAGTGTAGGGGAGCGAGAAATGAGCCTTAATAATCAACCATTAATCATCAAGTTAGGCGGCGCTGCGCTATCGTGTCAAGACACGCTGAGTCAACTATTTGGTGCGATTTCAACGTATCAGCAACAGGTACAACGCCCAATCGTGATTGTTCACGGTGGCGGGTACTTGGTTGATGATTTGATGAATAAGTTGAACCTCGAAACGGTTAAGAAAGACGGACTACGTGTTACTCCATACGATCAGATCCCAGTGATCGCTGGCGCACTTGCGGGTACGGCCAACAAATTACTGCAAGGTCAGGCGATTAAAAGCGGTCTCAACGCGGTTGGTTTGAGCCTGGCGGACGGTGGCTTGTGTAAAGTGAGTGAACTCAACCCTGAACTGGGTGCAGTGGGCAAAGCGGAGCCGGGTAATTCCAACGTTCTGCAAGCGATTCTCAATACTGGCGCAGTGCCAATCATCAGCTCGATTGGCTTAACGGCGCAAGGTCAACTTATGAACGTCAATGCTGACCAAGCCGCGGTGGCTGTGGCAGGCGCGCTGGACGCTGAACTGGTGCTGCTCTCTGATGTGAGCGGTGTGTTGGATGGCAAAGGTCATCTCATTCCAAGTCTTAATCAACAACAAGCTGATGATCTTATCGCTGGTCAAGTGATTACCGACGGTATGATCGTTAAGGTTCAAGCCGCACTCGAAGCCGCCAATGATCTCGGTCGACCAATCGAAGTAGCGACTTGGCGATACCCAGAAAAGCTGACACAACTTTTTGCCGGTAAAAGCATAGGAACACAGTTTTTACCTCAGTAGGGCTCACCATGAGTCACTGCTTAAAGAATTTAGACAAACAAATTTAGCATCACTATTTTTAGCAAATACATAATTAATGTCATTTCCAACGCTGACCGCCATGTGCAGTATGGAAACTAGGAGAAAGAAAATGAGCAAAGTTAACGTAAAGAAAGTTGTAGTAGCCTACTCTGGCGGTCTAGACACATCAGTGATCATTCCATGGTTGAAAGAGAACTACGACTGTGAAGTGGTTGCGTTTGTTGCGGATGTGGGCCAAGGCGACGAAGAGCTGATCGGTATCGAAGAGAAAGCAAAAGCGTCTGGTGCATCGGAATGTTACATCGCCGACCTTAAAGAAGAGATGGTGGCTGACTACATCTACCCAACGCTAAAAACGGGCGCTTACTACGAAGGTAAATACCTACTGGGTACGTCGATGGCGCGTCCAATCATTGCGAAAGCACAAGTAGAAGTCGCACGTAAAGTTGGCGCAGATGCTCTATGTCACGGCTGTACAGGTAAAGGCAATGACCAAGTTCGTTTTGAAGGCGCATTTGCAGCGCTTGCACCAGACCTACACGTCATTGCACCATGGCGTGAGTGGGATCTAGTGAGCCGTGAAGAGTGTTTAGATTACCTAGCAGAGCGTAACATTCCTTGTACTGCTTCTCTTACTAAGATTTACTCGCGTGACGCAAACGCATGGCACATCTCTACAGAAGGTGGTGTTCTAGAAGATACGTGGAATGCGCCTAACGAAGATTGCTGGGCTTGGACTGTAGACCCAGAGCAAGCACCAAACGAATCTGAAACAGTAACGCTTAAAGTTGAAAAAGGCGAAGTGGTAGCGGTTGATGGTGAAATAATGACGCCATACAACGCACTGGTTTACCTCAATGAGAAGGGTGCTAAGCACGGTGTTGGTCGTATCGATATCGTAGAGAACCGTCTTGTTGGTATGAAGTCTCGTGGTTGTTACGAAACTCCGGGTGGCACAATCATGATGGAAGCACTGCGTGCAGTAGAGCAGCTGGTTCTAGATAAAGCTGCATTCGAATTCCGTGAAGAGCTAGGTGTTAAAGCTTCTCACCTTGTGTACGATGGTCGTTGGTTCACTCCGCTATGTAAGTCAATCCTTGCAGCGACAGAAGAACTAGCACAAGACGTGAATGGTGAAGTGGTTATCAAGCTTTACAAAGGTCATGCAACGGTAACTCAGAAGCGTTCTGACAACAGCCTATACTCTGAAGAGTTTGCTACTTTTGGTGAAGATGAGGTTTACGACCAAAGCCACGCTGAAGGCTTCATCCGCCTTTACTCACTATCAAGCCGTATCCGTGCGCTAAATAGCCAAAAGTAATCCTAACAATGAGTTAGTGAGCTAGCCTTTGATGAAAAATTGAAGGTCAGTAAACAGACATTATTATGCAAAGCCCATTTACTCTTGATGATTGAATGGGCTTTTTGCTTTCTGAATGCTAAATAAATCCGTTTCGGTTTTTACTATTGAATGGCATATAATTGGTGCCCTATGCGATAAAGAATCCATGGATGGCTCTATTGGTGAATAAATATGTGAAAATAATGAATTAATACTTTATTTTTATTTTGAATTGCCGTAAGTTTAAACCATCAGAAAAATACTGAATCTTAATCAGAATTATCATTTGCAAAAACAGTGAGCACTGTGCAATTAGGAGATACACAATGGCATTATGGGGCGGTAGATTTACCCAAGCAGCAGACACCCGGTTCAAAGATTTTAACGACTCTCTTCGTTTTGATTACCGATTGGCTGAGCAAGACATTGTGGGCTCAATTGCCTGGTCTAAAGCTTTACTGTCGGTCAACGTATTAACAGAAGAAGAGCAACAGAAGCTTGAGTTAGCGCTGAATGAGCTAAAACTTGAGGTGATGGAAGATCCTGAACAGATTCTACGTTCTGATGCAGAAGATATTCACAGCTGGGTTGAGCAACAACTTATTGGCAAAGTCGGTGACTTGGGCAAAAAGCTTCATACTGGCCGTTCTCGTAATGATCAAGTGGCGACCGACCTGAAACTATGGTGTCGTCAGCAAGGTAACCAACTGCTATTGGCATTGGATCGCCTACAGAGCCAAATGGTCAACGTTGCTTCTCAGCATCAAGAAACCGTGCTTCCTGGCTACACTCACTTACAACGTGCTCAGCCGGTAACTTTTGCTCACTGGTGCTTGGCTTACGTTGAAATGCTTGAGCGTGATTATTCTCGTTTGAATGATGCGATTAAGCGTTTAGATACATGTCCGCTGGGTTCTGGTGCCCTTGCAGGAACCGCTTACCCGATGGACCGTGAAGAGTTAGCTCACAACTTAGGTTTCCGTCGTGCAACGCGTAACTCTCTAGATTCAGTATCTGACCGTGACCATGTGATGGAGCTGATGTCGATCGCTTCTATCTCTATGCTTCACCTTTCGCGTCTTGCAGAAGATATGATTTTCTACAACTCTGGTGAATCAAACTTCATCGAGTTAGCGGATACCGTGACGTCAGGCTCGTCTCTGATGCCACAAAAGAAAAACCCTGATGCGCTAGAGCTTATTCGTGGCAAAACTGGCCGTGTTTACGGTTCATTAGCAGCAATGATGATGACAGTAAAAGCTCTGCCTTTGGCCTACAACAAAGACATGCAAGAAGATAAAGAAGGTCTGTTCGACGCTTTAGACACTTGGAATGATTGTATGGAAATGGCTGCACTTTGTTTTGACGGCATTAAAGTGAACGGCGAACGTACACTTGAAGCAGCGAAGCAAGGTTACGCAAACTCTACAGAGCTGGCTGATTACCTAGTGGCGAAAGGCATTCCTTTCCGTGAAGCTCACCATATTGTCGGTGTAACAGTAGTGGCGGCGATTGCGAAAGGCTGCGCATTAGAAGAATTAACCATCGCAGAGATGAAAGAGTTCTCTGAGGTGATAGAAGAGGATGTGTATGACATCCTGACCATTGAATCGTGTCTTGAAAAACGTAGCGCGCTAGGCGGCGTATCTCCACAGCAAGTGGCTTACGCCGTTGACCAAGCTGAGAAACGTTTATCACAGCGTGATACTTCCATCGTCAAGGTTCGTCCTGCTCGTCTGACCGATATTGAAGCATTGGAAGGTATGGTCGCTTACTGGGCGAATATGGGTGAAAACCTGCCTCGTTCTCGTAATGAACTGGTGCGTGATATTGGCTCGTTTGCGGTCGCAGAACATCATGGTGAAGTGACAGGTTGTGCATCGCTCTATGTGTATGACTCTGGCTTAGCGGAAATACGTTCGCTGGGCGTTGAAGCCGGTTGGCAAGGCCAAGGGCAGGGAACCGCGATTGTTCAGCACTTGGTTGAGAAAGCACGCCAAATGGCTATCAAGAAGGTGTTTGTACTGACTCGTACGCCTGAGTTCTTTATGAAGCATGACTTCTTACCAACATCGAAATCTCTGCTACCTGAGAAGGTACTGAAAGATTGCGACCAGTGTCCTCGTCAACATGCGTGTGATGAAGTTGCTTTGGAAGTGAACTTGGTCGAGCAGATTATCGCTAAAGTAAATGTTGCATAAGGCATTGATTTTATAGTCCCTAAAAAAAAGATCAAAAATCTGACCTTTTTGGGGAACAAATTAAGAAAAGCCTGGTCTATTAAAGTACCACTGCTTTTTCTTAGAATTTTCTAAGAAAGCCCTAGAATCGATTGGTTCTGGGGCTTTTTTCTATCAGCTGTTTGGCAAATAATCATAGCTCGATAATTACGATGAACGCTTGATGTATTGAACCATTCTCGCTTATCCAACAAACTCCCCAGCTAACGCTTTTTATTCCTTAAAGGCAGCACCACAAACTTCATTACCCAATGCAGCGATAGCAAGCCACTGAACGCGAAAGCCGCCATCATTAAAGCGATGGCATTGATGCTCTTCGGATCTTCTCGGAAAAATAACCACCATGCTCCCCAACTCAAGATCGACAGCACCATGAGCTGATTCATACACCGTTGGCAGCGACCGAGTTTGTTGAAGATTTTTTCATTTTTATTGCAATGAAGACATGTCATCTTGGGCTTGATTCGCGTTATGCTTATTGCCCTGATAATACCACGTCACAAGATGTTGGATCACGGTGACACAGAGAGAGAAGATCGATGATTGAGCGCCAAGAAACCAAGCAACGCATGAGCCGTATTGTTAAACACAACGGTACTATCTACCTATGTGGCCAAGTGTGTGCTGATGCAACGAAAGACATCACTGAACAAACTCAGACCATGCTAGATAAAGTAGAAGTGCTACTTGAGCAAGCAGGCAGCGACAAAGAGCACATGTTGTCAGCAACGATTTACTTGAAAGACATGAAAGACTTCCAAGAAATGAACGCAGTTTGGGATGCATGGGTACCAGAAGGTCATGCTCCAGCTCGCGCATGTGTGACTGGCGATATGGCTCGCGAAGCGCTACTTGTTGAAATCTCTGTGATTGCCGCTGAGAAGTGATGACTGGGTTAGTAAAATGCAAAAAGGAAAGCCAATGGCTTTCCTTTTTCGTTTTTTACTACTAACCGTTTAACCTAGATGCGTGATTAGCCTAGGAACGTTTCGAGCTCTTCGCTGCCACCTATGTGTTTACCACCGATGAAGACTTGAGGAACCGTTGAGCGACCAGAGATAGCACGTAAGCTTACTGTGGTTGCATCTTTACCTAGAACCACTTCTTCGTAGTTGAGACCTTTGTCGATTAGGTTTTGTTTTGCTTTCATGCAGAAAGGGCAACCAGGCTTAGTGAATACCGTAATTGACTGCTGCTCTTTGTGCTCAGGTGCAACGTAGTTAAGCATAGTGTCTGCGTCAGACACATTGAACGGGTCGCCGGGTACGTCTTCTTCGATGAACATTTTTTCTACCACGCCGTTTTTAACCAGCATGCTGTAGCGCCATGAACGTTTGCCGAAGCCGATGTCGTTTTTCTCAACTAGCATACCCATGCCGTCGGTGAAGTCACCGTTACCATCTGGGATGAATGTGATGTTTTCCGCTTCTTGGTCTGCTTTCCAAGCGTTCATAACGAAGGTGTCGTTAACGGAAACACACAGGATGTCATCCACACCATTGTCTTTGAATACTGAGTATAGTTCGTTGTAACGAGGTAGATGACTTGAAGAACACGTTGGCGTAAACGCACCTGGTAGGCTGAATACGATAACGGTTTTGTCTTTGAATAGCTCTTCAGTCGTTACGTTAACCCATGCATCACCTTGGCGTGTTGGGAATGTGACTTGAGGGATTGACTGACCTTCTTTAGATGCAAACATATTGATTTCCTTAAATAGTCTTTTTATTTTTTTTTCGATTTAGAGCTTAACGTATTTCTTTTCTCTGTTTCGTTTTGTTGAGCTCATTATTCGACAAATTCTTTGATAGCTCCAATCGTTTAATGTTATGGTTTTGATAGGCAAACTCTATCAATGGCATTTTGTTTTTAAATGCCCCAATGAACCCCTTGTTCTTCTTAAAACCAGAGGTAAGAGACTGATCGTGAACATTCGTGACTTTGAATATTTGGTGGCACTCGCAGAGCATAAACATTTTCGAAAAGCAGCAGAGGCGTGCTTTGTTAGTCAGCCTACCTTAAGTGGGCAGATACGCAAATTGGAAGATGAAATTGGACTGCAGTTAACCGAGCGCAGCCCAAGAAAGGTGATATTTACAGAATCGGGCTTACAACTGGTTGAGCAAGCAAAGCGCATCCTTCACGAGGTGAAGACCTTTAAAGATATGGCGAGCGGCCATGGTGATGCGATGACAGGGCCAATGCACATTGGTTTCATTCCAACCGTTGGTCCTTACATCTTACCTAAGATTGTCCCTCACCTTAAAGAGAGCTTCCCAGAGCTTGAGCTTTACCTGCACGAAGCTCAAACCCATCAGTTGGTGAGTCAGCTAGAAGATGGCAAGCTCGATTGCTTAGTCTTGGCGGCGGTCGATGAAACGGCAGCGTTTAAAGAGATCGATGTCTATGATGAACCACTCAGCGTTGCGGTACCTTGCGATCACGAATGGGCAGGGCAAGACTGTGTCGATATGCTGCAGCTCAATGGTCGAACGGTACTTGCACTGGGCGATGGCCATTGCTTAAGAGACCAAGCATTGGGCTTTTGTTTTGCCGCTGGTGCCAAAGATGATGAGCGCTTTAAAGCAACCAGTTTAGAGACACTGCGTAATATGGTCGCAGCAGGCGCGGGGATTACCTTGCTACCTCAATTGTCTGTACCGAAGGAAAAGCAAAAAGATGGTGTTTGCTACGTGCCTGCGGTAAACCCAACGCCTTCACGCCGAATTGTCGTGGCTTACCGACCGGGCTCTCCGTTAAAGGGGCGCTTCGAGCAATTGGCGGAGACTATCCGAACGCAGCTAGAGAAAGTGGTCTAACTGAGTTCGGCTTATCGAGGCAATATACCAATCTCAGTAAATACCTGCTCACCCTAGCTTGTTAAAACGTTCGATAACTGCGTTAGAATTTTTGATTGTAGAATAACTACTCATCGAAAAATGCTGCCTTGTTCTCAAGCTTTTTTCCTGCGCTATTTCTGATCACTTACTGACTGTGATTGGTATAAAGTTCCAACGGAAGAGATAAAAAAGGGTTGATATGCATTCATATCAACCCTTTTTTGTTTATTCAGGCTATCGGCTAGAACAGCTCTTCTCCCGCTTCATTAGATGACGTTGAATAGATATCGTCATTGAAACGGTCAGCGATGTATTCGGTTGGCTCGGTGCCTTTCTCGAAATACTCAAACATCGATGAGCTATCGAACTTGTTGGTCAGTAAACCCGTTTCACGGTCGATACGAACACGGATAATGTTTTCTGGAAGCGCTTTACGCTGTGCTGGAACACCCGCTAACGCTGTACCCATGAAATCTACCCAGGCAGGTTCTGCTGTCTTCGCGCCCGCTTCAGCGCCCGTGATCTGGTTTTTACCAAGATTCGAGTTCGCTTTAGTGCGACCTAGGTTACGGTTGTGGTTATCAAAGCCAACCCATACTGTTGCAACCATGCCAGGGCCGTAACCGCTGTACCAAGTATCTTTCGAATCATTGGTGGTACCTGTTTTGCCGCCAATGTCACGACGCTTTAACGGCTGCGCACGCCAACCTGTACCATTCCAGCCTGTACCTGCACTCCAGTCACCGCCGCCCCAGATGTTGCTGTACATCATTTCACGAACTAGGAAGGCGTTCTGCTCAGAGATCACTTGAGGAGCGTATTGTACTTCAGCATCCACATCTTGCTCTGCAAACTCGTTAGCCATTGGGTCTATATTGAGTTGCTGTTGGCAGTCTTGTTGGCACACTACTTTTGGTGTCGCTTCAAATTCAGTCTCACCAAATGGCGATTCAATACGGCTGATATAGAAAGGTTCAACGTAGTAGCCGCCGTTGGCAAAGACAGAGTAACCTTGTGCAACCTTTACTGGCGTTAAGCTGCCAGCACCTAAGGCGATGGTTTCAGAGCGCGGGACTTCGTCAATATCAAACCCAAAGCGAGTCAGGAAATTACGAGTGTCATCTAAGCCTACCTCACGCAGCACACGTACCGCCATTACGTTTTTAGATTGAGCTAAGCCAATGCGTAAACGCGTAGGGCCGACGTAGGTCGGTGGTGAGTTTTTTGGTCGCCATGCGGTACCTTGGCTCTTATCCCATTGGTTGATCGGCGCATCGTTGATCAGTGACGCTAAGGTTAGCCCTTTCTCTATCGCTGCTGAGTAAATAAATGGCTTGATCCCAGAGCCGACCTGACGAATAGATTGCGTCGCACGGTTAAATTTGTTGTGAACAAAGTTAAAGCCACCGACCATCGACAATACCGCACCGTTGTTCGGGTTCATGGCAACAAACGCGGTGTTCGCATTCGGCACTTGGCTTAGTCGCCAGATAGCTGGTGTTTCTGATTTCGCTTCTGTTAATTCTTCTGTCGCCTCTTGAGGTTCTTCTTCGCCGGTTATTGCGTCATGGCGAACCCAGATTTGTTGACCCACTGCCATAATATCTTGTGCTTGAGAAGGGGCAGGGCCTTGACGATCATCGGTTAGGAATTTGCGGGCCCAATTCATGCCTTGCCACTCGATAACACCGTTGCCTTTGTTCTTCACCCATACATCGGCGCTTTTAGCACTGACGCCAGTGACGACCGCAGGGATAAGGTCACCGTAGGTCGGCTGAGATTTAAGGTGCTTGACGATTTGTTGTTGATCCCAAGCGGTTTGCTCGGTTTGCCACAACACTTTTTCAGCGCCACGGTAGCCGTGACGCTCATCGTAGCCAAGTAGGTTCTTAATCGCGGCTTGGTTGGCTGCTTTTTGCAGCTTTGAATCAACGGTCGTGTAGACCTTCATGCCTGATGTATAAGCTTCTTCACCGTAGCGTTCCACCATCCAAGCACGTGCAACTTCTGCAACATATGGTGCGCTCAGTTCGATTTCTGCACCGTGGTATTTAGAGATAAGTTCTTCGCTACGAGCGTCATCGAACTCTGCTTGAGTGATGTATTGCTCGTCTAGCATGCGGCGCAGTACCACGTTACGACGGTGAGTGGCACGCTCAACCGAGTAGATAGGGTTCATGGTAGAAGGGGCTTTTGGCATGCCTGCCAATGTCGCAATTTCACTGAGAGTCAGTTCGGGTAAATCTTTGCCGAAATACACGCGTGCGGCTGCACCGAAACCATACGAGCGGTGACCAAGAAAAA
The DNA here is from genome assembly GCF_947488985.1 of uncultured Vibrio sp. Taxonomy (GTDB): domain Bacteria; phylum Pseudomonadota; class Gammaproteobacteria; order Enterobacterales; family Vibrionaceae; genus Vibrio. The sequence continues at coordinate 40,786 of NZ_CANLBV010000011.1, read as the reverse complement.
TCTTGTTCACATACAGTTCCATGATTTCTTCTTTACTCAGTAATTGCTCAATGTGAATCGCGATGAAGATCTCTTTGATCTTACGCATGATCTTTTTCTCATTCGATAAGAAGAAGTTACGCGCTAGCTGCTGAGTAATAGTACTCGCGCCTTGTTTTGCGGATCCGGACATAGCTACCACGATCGCGGCACGGGTGATGCCGATTGGATCTATGCCTGGGTGGTCGTAGAAACGGCTATCTTCGGTGGCAATCAGAGCTTCAACTAAGTGGCGAGGAATCTCGTCATAAGTGACTGGATTACGACGCTTTTCACCAAATTGAGAGATCAATTTGCCGTCTTGACTGAAGACTTGCATCGGAGTTTGCAGCTCTACATTGCGCAAAGTGGCAACGTCAGGCAGTTCGGGTTTCTGGTAATAATAAACCCCGAAAATTGTACTGACTCCAAGAATCATGCAAATCAATGTAAATATGAGTAATCGCTTTATGAACTTCACCGGATAATCCCTGATTAGTTAAGGCTGATGAGCAGCAAACCCTTGTACTCTAGGTTAAAAATTTAGCTTTCGTTTATTAACGCTTATTTAACTAATAATCACAACCCCTAGATAATCAACGAAATGCTCAGCACTTCAGGAGCTAGGTCACATGGGTTCATCATTAATTACAGGTATAGATTTAAATCACCACAATATCAAAGCTGTGGTGCTAAAACCCGTTGGGGAGTTGTATGCCCTGGTGGGATACAAAGAGCTGCCGATTTCGGACGACATTTTTACAGCTAACCATACTCTTGAGTATCAGCAGACTGTTAAGAAACTCAAAGAACTTAGGAAAAGCCTGCCTTTTGGCAGCCGTAACGTCGCCATTTCGGTACCTGATAACACTGTGATCAGCAAGGTACTGCAAATAGAGTGTGAGTTAGAAGAGCGAGAAAAAGAGTTTTCTATCTATCAAACCTTCGCTCATCAATCTCCGTTTCCTATCGAGGAGCTGAGTTTAGATTTTGTAAAGCTGGAAGACAAACGATTTGGCAAAGGATCGACAAGCAGCTATCAGGTGTACGCGACTCGCAAGGAAGTCGTGGATAGTCGAGCCGACGCTCTAACTAAGGCTGGCTTTAAACCTGTAATGGTCAATACGCAGGCGCATGGGCTGCTTAATATCTGGCAGCTCGCCGATCGCCTGTATCCAGACAAGAATCACTGGTTGCTGGTGGATATTGGGGTTGATCAAACCTCGTTAGGGGTTATCCCGCAAGGTTCCGTTCCCTTCTATAAAGACATCGCTTTTGGCACTCAAGAGCTACATGGTATCAAACACCCGAGCCATATCGAGCCGAGTTTTGGCACCTCTGAGGATAGCCATCGCTTTGTGGTCAATTTGATCGAAAAGCTCAAGCGCCAGGTGCAGCTCTATTCATCGGTCAATCCGCACCAGCCTATTTCAGGGATCTGGCTGATGGGTGAGGGGGCGAGCACGCCGATGGTGACCGAAGAGTTGGAGCGCCATTTTCAGTTGAGCTGTGAGTTATTGAACCCTTTGTCTCTGTTTGAGAACAAAGTCGCCAAGAGACGCCAGCTGCCCATCGACTGGCAGCACTTTGGCATTGCAGCGGGGATGGCAATAAGTGGACTCAAATGGCAGGGGGAGAAGCATGTTGCATCAAATTAACCTGCTGCCGTGGCGCGATGAGCTTCGCGCTCAGCACAAAAAACGTTTTATCAACCTCGTCATTCTTGGCGTGATCCTAGCGCTTACTGGGCAATGGGCGGCGGGTACCTACTTCCATCAGCAACAATCTCAGCAGCAATCTCGCCTCAATTACCTCAAACAGCACATAGAGAAGCTCGACCGTCAAATTCAATCGCTAAAGGTTGCTGAGCAAGAGCATAAAGCGATCTTGACTCGGCTGGAAGTGGTCGAGTCCTTACAGCTTGGCCGCAATAAAACCACCGACTTTATGAACCTGATGCCGAAGCTCATTCCGGAAGGGGTCTATGTCGATAAAATCAAAATGAATGGTCAGGAGATTGAACTGTCGGGGATCAGCGACAGCACGGCCCGTCTCGCGACCATGCTCGACAACTTAGAGCGTTCTGAATCGCTAACTGGAGTTGAAATGCACTCTATCGTGCATAACCGTCAGCGATTCAACAAGGAGTTCCAAACCTTCAAGGTCTCCTTTGTGTTCAGCCCTGTGTCACTAGACAATCCAATCGCTCACGACAAGGGGGGGGAATAATGGCTAGCTTTCAAGATCTGGATGTTGATGAGATCACCGATTGGCCACTGCTGCCTCAGTTGCTGGTGATCTTTGTGTTGATGGTGTTGATACAAGGACTCGGGACTTGGCTGTATGTGCTGCCATTGGATAATGAATTGCAAAAAATGAAGCAACAAGAGCAGACCTTGAAAGCGACCTTGAGGATCAAAGCCAATAAGGTGGCCGCGCTGCCCAAGCTCCAGAGCCAGTTGAATGAGTTAACCAACCGTTATGATTACCTGCTAGAGCAGCTACCGGTTCAAAAAGAGCTAGCCAGTATGTTGGCCTCGGTCAATGAGCTCGGTTTGGATAACGCGCTGACCTTTACCCGAATCGATTGGGGGGAGAAGCAGAATAAGGAGTTTCTCTATCGGCTTCCTCTCAATATCGAACTGACAGGGGACTACCACGACATTGGTGACTTCTCAGCGGCCATCGCTAAGTTGTCACGGATCATCAGCTTTGATGATGTGAAGTGGCAGCGGGTTAGCCAAGAAAGCAGCACGCTGCATTTTAGGGTTCGAGCATACACGTATCAGTTTAAGCCGGAGGTGAACAATGAAGATCAATAGAGTGTTCTACCTAAGCTTTTTGGTGCTGTTACTGGCTGGCTGCAAAGCTAATCAAGACTCACTGGAAGATTTTGTGGTGCAGGCCGAAGCGAAAGCAAAAAAAGAAGTCGAACTGCTGCTGCCGGCCTCTGAGTTTACTGCCGCCACTTACCAACGACGAGCCTTTCGTCCTCCTTTCGAGCTTCCCAAAGAGGCCATTGTGCCAAACCAACCCTTGGTGCAAAAGGACTGTTGGCAGCCAAGAGCCCGCTCTCGCAACGGTAAACTAGAAAAATACTCACTCAGTAAGCTGCGCTTGAAAGGCGTGATGGGCAGTGGGTCGAGCGTATTTGGTTTAGTGCAAACACCAAGCGGTAATGTAGTGAACGTGAAAAAAGGTCAGTTTATCGGTTTAAACAATGGCCGAGTCACTCAGGTCACCAATCAATATATTCTGATTAATGAAACCCTCCCAGATGGTTTAGGTTGCTGGCATAAGCGCAACGTTAAGCTAGCTCTGAAGTAACCCAATGTCACATGATGTGGATATGAGATGTAAATATGATTAAAGGAATAAATGAGTTCATAACCAAAGCTCTGCAAGGTCTAGCAGTACCTGTGATGTTGATGGCGAGCATGTCCAGCTATGCCCAGAGCCCACCGAATAAGCTCGAGAATATTGATTTTAGGGTGAATAAGGATAAAGACGCGGTCATTATCATTGAGCTCGCAGCCAGCACGGCAATGGTGGATGTGCAGCGTGCTCAGGAAGGGGTGAGCATCGAGCTAATCAATACTCAGGTCGATGACGACAAGGTCTATCTGTTGGACGTTAAAGACTTCGCCACCTCAGTGGAAGGGATTGAGGTCTATCAAGAGACGCCAAGTACACGACTGCTGGCGACGATCCGCGGTGACTATCAGTATCAATACGATCTCAAGGGGCGTTTTATTGAGGTGGTGATCAGTCAACCCGCCATCGATCAAGCAACAACCGAGCAAAGCATTCTAGAGCAAGAGGGTAAGCTGATATCGATTAACTTCCAAGATATCCCAGTGCGTAATGTCCTGCAGCTTATTGCCGATTATAACGATTTCAACCTCGTGGTGTCTGACTCGGTCGCGGGCAACCTAACGTTACGCTTAGATGGCGTACCGTGGCAGCAAGTTCTCGATATTATTTTGCAAGTGAAAGGGTTGGATAAGCGTGTTGATGGCAATGTCATCTTGGTCGCCCCAAAAGCAGAGCTCGACCTTCGAGAGCAACAAGCGTTAGAGAAATCGCGTTTAGAAGAGGAGTTGGGGGAGCTTAAATCGGAAATCATCAAGATCAACTTTGCCAAGGCGACCGACATTGCCGATATGATTGCCGGTGAAGGCGCGGTGAGCATGTTGTCTGAGCGTGGCTCGATCACCATTGACGAGCGAACTAATTCACTGCTTATCCGTGAGCTTGAAGAGAACATTGCGGTGATTCGTGGGATCATCGAGTCTTTGGATATCCCCGTTAAGCAGGTGCAGATAGAGGCGCGCATTGTCACCGTCACCGAAGGTAACCTAGATGAACTGGGGGTGCGTTGGGGGGTATCCTCAACCAATGGCGATTTCACCGTTGGTGGCTCGGTAGAAGGTAACCATTTATCCGCTATTAGCCCATATAACGATGATGGTGGCAGCAGTTTGATCGATGACTACCTCAACGTGAACCTAGCGGCCACATCGCCTAATGCTTCAAGTATTGCGTTTCAAGTGGCGAAACTCGGCTCAGAGACGCTGCTTGATCTCGAATTGTCTGCTTTACAACAAGAGTCGAAAGCGGAAATTATCTCCAGCCCACGCCTAATTACCACCAATAAAAAACCCGCTTATATTGAACAAGGTACAGAAATTCCATATTTAGAGTCCTCTTCGAGTGGTGCGACCTCGGTCGCATTTAAGAAAGCGGTATTGAGCCTTAAGGTGACCCCGCAGATCACACCCGATAACCGTTTGGTGCTGGACTTGAGCGTGACTCAAGATAGACCGGGACAAGTTGTAAAAACAGGAACCGGGGAAGCAGTGGCAATAGACACTCAAAGAATTGGCACTCAAGTACTTGTTAATAATGGTGAAACCGTTGTGCTTGGCGGGATATTTCAACACAGCGTGAGTAGCACTGTTGATAAAGTTCCTCTGTTGGGAGACCTGCCCGTTTTGGGGGCATTGTTCCGTCGCAGCTATGAAAATGTAGGCAAAAGTGAGCTACTTATTTTTGTCACACCCAAAGTTGTGATTCAGTAATGAACAATTAGATTAAAAATAAAGTTGCATTAGTGGCACCTAACCTTGATAATTTCGGGTCTTATCACGAATTATCTGTGAGGAATCGGTGCCACGGGCCTTTTAATTTCAGTACTTGTACTGACCTACCTTGTGGCGATGTCATTGAATTAACGTTGTAAATTACTGCTAAAAACATGGCTGAGAAACGCAATATTTTTCTTGTTGGCCCAATGGGCGCCGGCAAAAGTACAATTGGTAGACACCTAGCTTCCCAACTTCATATGGAGTTTCTAGACTCTGACACTGTGATCGAAGAGCGCACTGGCGCAGACATCGCATGGGTTTTTGATGTTGAGGGCGAAGATGGTTTCCGTAAGCGCGAAGAATCTGTAATCAACGATCTGACAGAAGAACAAGGTATTGTTCTTGCGACAGGCGGTGGTTCAGTGCTGAGCAAAGAAAACCGTAACCGTCTATCTGCACGAGGCATTGTTGTATACCTAGAGACAACAATTGAAAAGCAACTTGCTCGCACTAACCGCGACAAGAAACGCCCTCTACTTCAAACAGACAACCCGCGTGATGTGCTAGAAGATCTAGCGGTATCGCGCAACGCACTATACGAAGAAGTGGCGGACTATACAGTTCGTACTGACGATCAAAGTGCAAAAGTGGTAGCCAACCAGATCGTAAAAATGCTAGAAGAACGTTAAGTTCATTTTTTCGGAGAGCAAACCCATGGAACGGATTACGGTCAATCTAGCTGAACGTAGCTACCCAATCTCTATTGGCGCCGGGTTATTTGAAGACCCGGCGTACCTTTCCTTTTTATCTAGCAAACAGAAAGTCGTTGTTATCAGCAATGTGACAGTCGCGCCTCTGTATGCGAATGAAATTTTATCGCTACTGGATCAAGTAGGCTGTCAAACCACTCTTTTAGAGTTGCCAGACGGCGAACAGTATAAAACCCTTGAAACGTTCAATTCAGTGATGAGCTACATGCTTGAAGGAAATTACAGCCGCGATGTGGTGGTGGTTGCCTTAGGTGGTGGTGTTATTGGTGATTTGGTCGGTTTTGCTGCTGCTTGTTACCAGCGTGGTATTGATTTCATTCAAATCCCAACGACCCTTCTTTCTCAAGTGGACTCTTCTGTAGGCGGTAAAACCGCAGTAAACCATCCCCTTGGCAAGAATATGATCGGCGCTTTTTACCAACCGAAATCTGTGATCATCGATACTAACTGTTTATCAACGCTTCCTGAGCGTGAGTTTGCAGCGGGCATGGCTGAGGTAATCAAATACGGCATCATTTACGATGAAGCCTTCTTTGATTGGTTGGAACAGAATCTAGAGAAACTTTATCAACTTGATGAAGAGGCACTGATTACCGCAATTGCTCGTTGTTGTGCAATTAAGGCAGAAGTGGTGACTCTAGATGAAAAAGAGTCAGGAATCAGAGCATTATTGAACCTAGGTCATACATTTGGTCATGCGATCGAAGCAGAACTAGGCTATGGTAATTGGCTACATGGTGAAGCTGTGTCTTCAGGCACTGTAATGGCAGCGAAAACGGCGCAATTGCAGGGGCTGATCACCCAGCAGCAACTTGAGCGAATTATAGCGATACTCAAGAATGCTAAATTACCAGTCCATACACCAGAAAGCATGTCTTTTGATGATTTTATGACGCACATGATGCGTGATAAAAAAGTGTTATCTGGTCAGTTGCGTCTGGTATTACCAACAAGTATTGGTACTGCTGAAGTGGTTGTAGATGTGCCTCAAGACATCATTAAACAAGCGATTGACTTCTGCCGTACTCTTTAAATTTGGTTGTGAGGTTGCCTAGCTAAACCCTAGGCAACTGAAGCGTTTTACTGATTGACCTTGTCAGTAGGGATCCCCAATGAGTTTGGCTCATGAATTAAGAGTATTAGAGTTAGAGTCTCAAGTAGAGTTGCTAGAGCGCTTACAGCTTCTAACCAACTTTAGTTCAAACCTAGTGACCGTAGCTGGTCGAGCGGGATCTGGCCGGTCTTGGTTAGCTCAGCGTTATCTAGAAGCGTGGTCGACAGAAAAAAATCAGTGTTTACTGCTTTGCCACCCAAGCCAAGATGATCAACAACGCCGCGCGCTTATTCTTAGCCAAATTGTTTCTGACCCCTTATTCAATCAACAGGATTCTTTATCAGATAGCCTTATTCGGTTACTGGATGGAGAACCGTGCAGTGTGGTTATCGTTGTTGATGATGCCCACCGACTCTCAGAGCTATTCATCTCCGAATTATGGATATTGGTGCTGGAAGCTCAAGCAAACCCCCAATGGACGATCAACGTCGTTCTCTTCGCGGAAACTGGCCACCTAGACCCTTTATTAACGCGCCTGAGTCACGGCCAACAACACAAGCCTATCGATCTTGAAATCGATAACCTTTCGCAACCAGAGGCTGAACATTTCTTTGAATCACTGGTGATTCGATACGTTAATGATGAGTCTGAAGCTCGTGTGCGTCGTGCGTTTAAGAAAGCGCAACCTCTGCCCGGTGAGTTAATGGCTTTAGGAGAATTGAAAGTGGAAAAAAGGATTATTATTCGCTCAATCATTGGCTCGCCGATCAATATCACGATTGTGGTGGCCTTGCTGTTGGTGTTAATTGGTGGTGGCTATTGGTGGATGTTCAGTCAACCGACCCCCGATGATAAAGCGCAATCTCTTATTGTTCCTATTGAACAGACGGTAATTCCAACCATTGAGGTCGAAAGTGGTCGTCAGCAAACCGCCGTTAACCAACAAGATGGATATGAATCCGGCCAGCGTTATCAAGGCGCAGATGATGACAGTGCCTCTTTGCCGCCGGTTGTGGTGGAAGATACCGCCAGTGTCGGCGAGGCTGCGCAAGATCAGCAGCGTGTGGTGATTACTTCTGATGTGGTTGACGCCTTGCTTGATGATAAAGCTGAAAGCGTCGATACCAGTGCGATTGATACAGTCGTTGATGAGAATTCGGGGGCGGCGGTGAGCTCGAAGCCTGATGCCGCAGAAGCAGAAGCAGAAGCAGAAACAGAAGCAGAAACAGAGTCGCAGCTTTCAGTTAGTGAGGATTCAAATCTGACACAGTCAACGCCTCCAACTAAGACCATCACCTTCTCATTTGCTCGTGAAGCGCTGCAAGCCATCTCGCCACGCGCTTATACCCTGCAACTGAGTGCGATGACCTCATTGGAAGATGTGCAATCTTTTATTGAAGAGCATGAACTAGAGGATAAGGTTCGTATCTACCCAACGTATCGTAATGACACCAAGTGGTTTATCATCACTTATCAAGATTACCCAACGATTCAGGTGGCGCGAGATGCGGTAAGTACACTCTCAAAGCCACTTCAACAGTTGGAACCTTGGGCAAAATCGATGAATCAAGTGCATCGAGAGATAGAACGTGCGAAATAACCCTGAGCTTAGCCTCAAAATATGTTACATTCCGCAGCCTTATTTTTGTGTTGATAGATAGAGCAGTAAATGAAAAAGCAGCGTGCCTTTCTAAAATGGGCTGGTGGTAAATATGGCCTAGTTGAAGACATCCAACGTCACCTGCCACCTGCTCGTAAATTGGTAGAACCGTTTGTTGGTGCTGGTTCTGTGTTTTTGAACACGGACTACGAACAGTACCTGCTGGCTGACATCAACCCCGATCTTATCAACCTGTACAATCTACTTAAAACCGATCCTGAAACTTATATCACGGAAGCGAAGCGCTGGTTCTGTCCTGAGAACAATCGCAAAGAAGCCTTCTTAGATATCCGAGCTCAGTTCAACGATACTGACAATGTTATGTATCGCTCACTTGCTTTCTTGTACATGAACCGATTTGGCTTCAATGGCCTGTGTCGCTACAACAAGAAAGGCGGTTTTAACGTTCCGTTTGGTTCTTACAAAAAGCCTTACTTCCCAGAAGCCGAGCTGGAGTTTTTTGCTGAAAAAGCGAAAAAGGCCACTTTCGTGTGTGAGGGATACCATGAGACCTTTAGCCGTGCTCGTAAAGGTTGCGTGGTTTACTGCGATCCTCCGTACGCACCACTGTCAAATACCGCTAACTTTACCTCTTACGCAGGTAATGGCTTCAGCTTAGATGATCAAGCCGCACTGGCTGACGTTGCTGAAAAAGCAGCGACAGAACGTGGTATCCCTGTGTTGATTTCTAACCACGACACGACATTAACTCGTCGTTTGTATCATGGTGCGGAATTGAATGTGGTGAAGGTGAAGCGCACTATCAGCCGTAATGGCGCTGGGCGTAATAAAGTTGATGAGTTACTGGCACTTTTCCATAAAGAGAAAAACCAGCAACACCCATCAGCGGAATAGTTCTGGTCAGAATCACCTCCAAACTCATTAAATTGAGTGACCAACGGATACTTTCTTAAACTAATCTTTCGAACTGCTAGGATCTGCTTAGGTGCTTAGGTAGAATTGCACACCAAATAGTCTTGGGCTTGAGTCTTGTATTTGTGTATGAGAGAGCACCAAGACGGTGACATTCGCAATTTACTCACTCTTAAGAGGTTTGGTATGAAAGATTTTCTAATCGCTCCATCGATTTTGTCTGCAGATTTTGCTCGTCTTGGTGAAGACGTAGAAAAAGTACTCGCAGCGGGTGCTGATGTTGTGCACTTCGATGTGATGGACAACCACTACGTACCTAACCTGACTTTTGGCGCACCTATCTGTAAAGCGCTGCGCGACTACGGCATTACTGCTCCTATCGATGTTCACCTAATGGTTAAGCCAGTCGACAGCATCGTGCCTGAGTTTGCAAAAGCGGGTGCTTCAATGATTACCTTCCACGTTGAAGCATCAGAGCACATCGATCGCACTCTACAACTGATCAAAGAGCACGGCTGTAAAGCGGGCGTGGTTCTAAACCCAGCAACACCACTCTCTTGCCTAGATTACATCATGGATAAAGTAGACATGATTCTATTGATGTCTGTGAACCCAGGTTTCGGCGGCCAATCTTTCATTCCTCACACGCTCGATAAGCTCCGTGCTGTTCGTAAGTTGATTGACGAATCAGGTCGTGATATTCGCCTAGAAATCGACGGTGGTGTAAAGGTTGATAATATTCGTGAAATCGCAGAAGCGGGTGCAGATATGTTCGTTGCTGGCTCAGCTATCTTCAATCAACCAGATTACAAAGAAGTGATTGATGAGATGCGTGCCGAGCTTGCAAAAGTAAACGCATAAAAGTAGAACTAGGGTCAGTTGACCCAAAATCAAAAAATTTAGATTAAGGGGCTGATTGGCCCCTTTTTTACGTTTTATTGCTCAACACATAAGACGAATATAATTAATAGGAAAGTAAGATGTCATTAAGCTCAATAAAACTGATTGCCTTTGATTTGGATGGAACCTTGTTAGACAGCGTGCCTGATTTGGCTGTCGCCGCTGACCAAGCTTGTCAGGAGTTAGGCTTCCCTTCAGTGAGCGAAGAACAAGTTCGCGATTATGTAGGTAATGGTGCAGACGTGCTTATCGGGCGTTCACTCAGCCGCAACCTAACCGTTGATCCAAGCCTAGAGCCTGAGCTGCTGAAGAAAGCGCGCATCCTGTTTGATGATTTTTACGAACAGGGCGGCCACAAGCTAAGCCACCTTTACCTATCGGTGAAAGAGACGCTAGCAGAGCTACATAAAGCGGGCTTCACCCTGGCGCTTGTAACCAACAAGCCATCGAAGTTTGTCCCCGACGTTCTGGCACAACACGGTATCGATAAGTACTTTGTAGATGTACTTGGCGGCGACTCTTTCCCAGAGAAAAAACCGAACCCAGTAGCGCTGAACTGGTTGCTAGAAAAGCACAACGTGAAAGCGGAGGAGATGCTGATGGTTGGTGATTCAAGCAACGACATCAAAGCGGCTAAGAATGCGGGTTGCCACTCGTTTGGCCTAACTTACGGTTACAACCACGGCGAGCCCATTTCAGCATCAAACCCTGACTATGTCGCGGATAGCGTCGCGCAATTACTCGATGTCGTTCTCGTTTCAGTATAAAGCGGACAAAAGTTAGCGAAGCCACTAGCAAAATACTTGTCAATGAGTACACTGGATGAGCCGCGCAGAAAGAGCTGTGCGGCTTTTCTATATTTAAGTTAAGAAGCTAAGCGTTCAATAAACTTAGCGAATAAGCAAAGGAATTAAAACCATGAGCAAGCCCATCGTATTGAGTGGTGTTCAACCATCTGGTGAACTAAGTATCGGTAACTACTTGGGTGCTCTACGTCAATGGCAACAGATGCAAGATGATTACGATTGCCAATACTGTGTTGTAGACCTTCACGCAATTACGGTTCGCCAAGACCCGAAAGCACTGCATGAAGCGACTCTAGACGCACTAGCAATCTGTCTTGCTGTCGGTGTTGATCCAAAGAAGAGCACGCTATTTGTTCAGTCACACGTACCAGAGCATGCTCAACTTGGTTGGCTTCTTAACTGTTACACACAAATGGGTGAACTGAGCCGTATGACTCAGTTTAAAGATAAGTCTGCACGTCACTCAAATGACGTAAACGTAGGCCTATACGATTACCCAGTGTTGATGGCTGCAGACATCCTGCTTTACGGTGCTCACCAAGTGCCAGTAGGTAGCGACCAGAAACAACACCTAGAGCTAGCGCGTGATATCGCCACTCGTTTCAACAACATCTACGGGCCTGAAACACCAATCTTCCAAGTGCCAGAACCTTACATTCCAACGGTGAATGCACGTGTAATGAGCCTGCAAGACGCGACTAAGAAGATGTCTAAGTCGGATGATAACCGTAAGAACGTGATTACTCTGCTAGAAGAGCCTAAGTCGATCATTAAGAAGATCAACAAAGCGCAAACGGATGCAGAAACACCACCACGCATTGCTCACGATTGGGAAAACAAAGCGGGTATCTCTAACCTAATGGGTCTTTACTCAGCAGCGACGGGTAAAACGTTTGAAGAGATCGAAGCGCAGTACCAAGGCGTTGAGATGTACGGCCCATTCAAGAAAGATGTAGGCGCAGCATTGGTTGAGATGCTTGAGCCGATCCAAGCTGAATACCACCGTATCCGTGCTGACCGTGCCTACATGGACGCAGTCATGAAAGCGGGTGCTGAAAAAGCCTCTGAACGTGCTGCCGTCACCCTGAAAAAAGCATACCAAGCGGTTGGTTTTGTTGCTCGCCCATAGGGTGAACTAAAACAACTCGCTTGATAATTTGAGCCCAAAGTAGCTTTTGTTTACTTTGGGCTTTTTAGTGCACTCAATTACTATTACTAAATAGTAGTGATGAGCATTCAATAACTTCAGCTGAAATGGATAACGCTTTCACTCGCTGTTAATTATTGATGAAATGCAGTTTCCACTTGCCTTTCACCCTAGGTGTTGCACAATACCGCCTCTACATCTCCCAATCATTCAGTATTCAACCAACGATTTTACCCATGTTACTTATCATCGATAACTACGACTCTTTTACCTATAACTTGTATCAGTATTTCTGTGAGTTAGGCGTGACTGTGCAAGTGGTTCGCAACGATGAGATTGATATTGCGGGTATTGAATCGCTGAATCCTAGCCATCTTGTGATCTCGCCGGGTCCTTGTACGCCTGACGATGCAGGGATCTCTCTACAAGTGATAGAGCACTTTGCAGGTAAGCTACCAATCTTAGGCGTGTGTCTGGGTCATCAAGCGATTGCTCAGGTGTTTGGTGGTGAAGTGGTGAGAGCCAGACAAGTGATGCACGGTAAAACTTCTCCGATACGCCACAATGGCAAGAGTGTTTTTCAAGGATTGAACAACCCGTTGACCGTGACACGTTACCACTCGCTAGTGGTGAAAAATGGCACGTTACCAGACTGCTTTGAACTGACGTCTTGGACGGAATTTGAAGATGGCAGTATGGATGAGATCATGGGTTATCAACATAAAACCTTGCCTATTGATGCGGTGCAATTTCACCCTGAATCGATTAAAACAGAGCAAGGACACCAGCTTCTCGCTAACTTCCTAGCACGCTAAGTGTTTAAATTTGACCCTTTCTCCGTCTAAATAAGCCAGTTAAACCTGTCAGCTCATTCGTTAAGCGTTTAAATTCGGGCCTTACGCGCCTCTTTCCCTCTGACACTGATCACTTTTTATAACATTTCTCTCTCGCTTCGCTAAGTTTTTAGCCCATGCAAAATTATTCGCCTTATTTCCTCTCACTCCCTATATGGCGTAATGCCAGCAAGGCTTGGTTGTGACTGGAAATATCTTTAGGTAAAAAAAGCTTCATAAAACAGGTTTATTAATGCATAAATAGTCATAGGTAGTGGCGTTTAGCTGGTTGTTTAGCATAGCTAAAGAATAATCTACTATTGTAAAGGTTAATTAAATGTAAATATAATGCTGCAGCTGGATTGTGGCGGGACAAAATATTTTTCGTCTCACTTATGAATCATTACGCTTATTTGCGAAGCTTGCGGTACCGAGAAGGAATGTAGGATGACAGTGGAAAAGAATGTAGAACGTAGTCTATTTGATGAGGTGATGGTGCCTTGTTATAACCCGATGGAAATGATCCCAGTAAAAGGGGAAGGGGCACGCGTTTGGGACCAACAAGGCCGACAGTATATCGACTTTGCAGGTGGTATCGCTGTGAGCTGTTTGGGTCACTGTCACCCGGCAATGGTTAACGCGATTACCGAGCAAGCGAATAAGATCTGGCACCTAAGTAACGTGATGACCAACGAACCTGCATTGCGTCTAGCAAAAAAGCTAACCGACGTATGTTTTGCCAAAAAAGTATTCTTTGCTAACTCTGGCGCTGAAGCGAATGAAGCAGCCCTCAAGCTGGCTCGTCGTTGGGCGGCGGATGTTCATGGTCCTGAGAAATCTGAAATCATTGCATTTCACCAAGGCTTCCACGGTCGTACCTTCTTTACTGTCACTGTCGGTGGTCAAGAGGCTTACTCGGATGGCTTTGGGCCTAAACCGGGCGATGTCACTCATCTGCCTTACAACGATATTGCAGCACTTGAAGCACATATCTCAGATCGTACTTGCGCCATCATGATGGAACCTCTGCAAGGTGAGGGTGGCATCATTTCTCCAACGTCTGAGTTTGTGAGCACGGTTCGTGAGCTGTGTGACAAACACAATGCCCTGCTTATCTTTGATGAAGTGCAAACCGGTAATGGTCGTACGGGTGATTTTTACGCTTACCAGGGCCTAGGCGTTACACCTGATATTCTCAGCACGGCAAAATCATTGGGTGGTGGTTTCCCTATCGGTGCCATGCTCACCACAACGGAACTCGCGGCTCATCTAAAAGTCGGTACGCACGGTTCGACTTACGGTGGTAACCCATTGGCGTGTGCCGTTGCTGAAGCGGTGGTTGATGTGGTTAGTCAGCCTGAAACATTGGCGGGTGTCAAAGAGCGTGAAGCACTGTTTCGTGATGGTTTGGCTAAAATTAACGATAAGTACCAAATATTCAGTGAAATTCGTGGTAAGGGTCTGTTACTAGGCGCTGCGCTTAACGACGAATGGCAAGGGCGTGCTCGTGATGTATTAGTTGCCGCTGGCGAGCAAGGTTTGATGGTACTGGTTGCCGGTGCCAGCGTGGTGCGTTTTACGCCATCACTGGTTATCACGCCACAAGAGATTGAAGAAGGCTTATCAAAACTAGACAAGGCAATCGCGACGCTCGTTTAGCCTGAGCGGCGTCATAGGAATGATCGCCAATAGAGTGATCCCATGACGTTTTGCTAAAGGCCCAAGCTGCTGGTCTTGGGCCTATTTTGCATCTGGAGGGAATATTGATGCTGGTTGTTCGCCCAATAACATTATCTGATTATGACTCGCTGCATAACTGCGCGGTGGAATCAGGACACGGATTCACATCGCTCCCGGTTAACGAAGAGTTGTTAACCAGTCGAATTACTCATTCCGAATACAGTTTTGCTAAGCAAGATGTGACTGAGCCCGGTGACGAAGGCTACCTTATGGTTGGCTTTGACACGGAAACCGGTGAAGTGGCTGGTACCACAGGCATCGAGGCTTCTATTGGCTGGGATGTGCCCTTTTACTCTTACCACATTAGTAAGGTGGTTCACTCTTCACACAAGCTTGGCGTGAATAACGTAGTTAAATTGCTGACTTTTGGAAATAACTACACCGGATGCAGTGAGATCTGCACGTTGTTTTTACGTCCTGCTTTCCGAGGCGGCTTGAATGGTCGCTTGATGTCTAAGTGCCGCTTCTTACTGATGGCTGAGCATCCAGAGCGATTCTCAACGACCATTTTTGCTGAAATGCGGGGCGTATCAGATGCCGAAGGTAACTCTCCTTTCTGGCAATGGCTACAAGAGCACTTTTTCTCGATTGATTTTACGCTCGCGGATTACCTCACTGGTATTGGTAAGAAAGGTTTTATCGCCGATCTGATGCCGAAGCTGCCAATCTACGTAAATCTATTGAGTAAAGAAGCTCAGGCGGTGATTGGCCAAGTACACGACAATACCCGTCCAGCTCTTAAGTTGCTGGAACGTGAGGGTTTTACTAACCGTGGCTATGTCGACATCTTTGATGCCGGGCCAACGGTTGAGTGCGATTTAACAAATATCGAATCTGTGCGTCATTCGATTCGGGCGCAGGTTCAAATTGCAACGCACTCTAGTTCACAAGACTTTCTGATCGGAAACACCTCATTTGATAACTTCCGTGCCGTTGCTGCGAAAGGGGCGTATGACCAAGCCAGCGACACCGTGATTTTATCACCTGACGTAGCACAGGCTCTCGAAGTCAAAGAAGGCGAATTCGTTCGTATGCTCGCTCAATCACTTTAGCTCATTAGCGTTAGATCAATAACCGCAGCGATTATCTGTCGAAGATGGAAAGGATAGAAGTATGACTCAGTGGATAGCAGGACAGTGGGTGGCAGGTCAAGGTGACACCATGACATCAGTCAGCCCATACAATAATGAAGTAGTGTGGCAAGGTGATAGCGCAACACCCGCGCAGGTTGAATCTGCTGTAGCAGCAGCACGCGAGGCTTTTTTAATTTGGAAGAAGCTGAGTTTTGCCGAGCGTGAAGCGATCGTGTTGAACTTTGCTGAGAAAGTAAAAGAGAACAGCGAACAGATCGCGCAAATCATCGCCAAAGAGACCGGCAAACCGATTTGGGAAACTCGCACTGAAGCGGGCGCGATGGCGGGCAAGATTGCTATTTCTATTCGTGCTTACCACGAGCGTACCGGTGAAGCGTCACGCGAAGCGGCAGGCAACCAAATTGTACTGCGTCACCGTCCATTGGGTGTGATGGCGGTGTTCGGCCCTTACAACTTCCCGGGTCACCTACCTAACGGTCATATTGTTCCAGCGCTGCTATCGGGCAATACCGTGGTATTTAAGCCGTCAGAGCAGACGCCTTGGACGGGCGAGTTTGCAATGAAGTTATGGCAACAAGCGGGTCTTCCTGCGGGCGTGATTAACCTCGTACAAGGCGCTAAAGAGACAGGCATCGCACTGGCGGATGCTAAAGGTCTTGATGGCGTACTGTTCACAGGTAGTGCCAATACTGGTCATATCCTGCATCGTCAATTTGCCGGTCAGCCGGGTAAGATGCTGGCGCTAGAGATGGGCGGTAACAACCCGATGGTGATCAGTGAGCACTATGGCGATGTCGATGCGACGGTTTATACCATTATTCAATCAGCCTTCATTAGTGCCGGTCAACGTTGTACCTGTGCACGTCGCTTGTATGTACCTGTTGGTGAAAAGGGCGATCAACTGCTCGATAAGTTGGTAGCAGCTACGCAAAATATTCGTGTTGATCAGCCTTTCGCTGAGCCTGCGCCCTTCATGGGGCCGCAAATCTCTGAAGCTGCCGCTAAGTTCATTCTGGACGCGCAAGCTAACTTGCAATCGTTAGGTGGTGTTAGCTTAGTTGAAGTAAAAGCGGGCAAAGCAGCGTTTGTTTCTCCGGGTATTATCGATGCCACCAACATTACAGAACTGCCGGATGAAGAGTACTTCGGGCCATTGCTACAAGTGGTGCGTTACCAATCACTAGCGCAAGCGGTTGAATTGGCGAATGACACACGCTTTGGTTTATCAGCTGGTCTTGTATCAACAGACGATGCTGAGTGGCAATACTTCGTGGATCATATCCGTGCCGGTATTGTTAACCGAAACCGCCAGTTAACAGGTGCAAGTGGTGATGTCCCATTTGGTGGCCCAGGTGCTTCGGGCAACCTGCGCCCAAGCGCTTACTACGCGGCTGATTACTGTGCTTACCCAATGGCTTCAATGGAAGGTGGTGAAACTCAGCTGCCAGCGACGTTTAGCCCGGGTATTGAGTTGTAGTTTAAATGCATGAGCAAACGCTGCCCGGAGGGTTCGGCTAAAAGCGTTTTACTCTTTGTTGAGGAGGATTTGCTTAGAATGACTAGGCTACTTCCCCCTCGCCGCGATTAAAATGCTTTTATCTTGAACGAAATTTAACCGCGAAAGGTCAACACGCCCAGAACCTCTAATAAGGAGTCACCATGACGCCCGAACGACTGTTTAAATTACTGTGGGACGATTACATCCATAGGCTTTGTCCATCAGCAGGGAAAGTACACCGCTTGCTGAAAGAAGATGCAGCGCTGATTAATGATCACATTGCCCTGCGCACCTTCAATGTTGCCCCTTTGGGTCTTGAAACGCTTGCTAAGCCTTTCCTTGAGCTAGGCTATAAAGCATGTGGTGACTACCTGTTTGAGAGCAAGAAGCTAGTCGCGAAGCATTACGAACACTCGGATCCAAAACAACCCAAAGTGTTCATTAGTGAGTTGAAGGTTGAAGAGTGTTCAAGTGAACTGCAAGCCATTGTGGCTAAGCTTGTTGAGCAAGTGGATGCAAACAAGCTTCAAGGTCATGAGTTCTTGTTTGGTGGGCGTCTATGGGATTTGAGCTTCGCTGATTTCCAAGTGCTGGCGAAAGAGAGCGAATACGCGTCTTGGCTCGCGGCTCATGGATATGGTGCCAATCACTTTACGGTCAGTATCAATCAGCTGAATAACTTCAATGAAGTGCAAGCCGTGAATGACTACCTGAGCGAGTCGGGTTTCACGATTAATGCCTCTGGCGGTGAGGTGAAAGGCTCTTCAGAGGTGTTGTTAGAGCAATCCTCAACCATGGCAGACAAAGTCCCCGTTTCATTTGTTGAAGGCAATGAGATGATTCCTGGTGGCTTCTATGAGTTCGCTAAGCGTTACACTATGGCCAATGGTGAGCTTTATACAGGATTTGTTGCAGCATCGGCTGATAAAATCTTTGAAAGCACCAACGGTTAAAGAAAGATACGAGCACGCTTCGCTTCGAGACAGTTTGCGCTTGGAAGCTGTAGGTGTTTTATTCGCATCTCGCATTTGCTCTCTAGAGCTCTAAAAACAAAAAGCCATCCAGTGTAAATTGGATGGCTTTCAAATTTTGTCTTGGTTAATCGAGATTAACGAGTGCCGTAGACCACGATAGTTTTACCGTGTGCCGAAATGAGATTCTGCTCTTCTAGCATCTTCAAGATACGACCTACTGTCTCACGAGAACAACCAACGATCTGGCCAATTTCTTGACGAGTGATCTTGATTTGCATGCCGTCAGGGTGAGTCATTGCATCTGGCTGTTTTGCTAGGTTTAGTAGCGTTTGAGCGATACGACCAGTAACGTCAAGGAATGCTAAGTCACCCACTTTTTGGCTAGTGACTTGTAGACGACTTGCCATTTGCGCTGAAAGGCGCATTAGGATGTCTGGGTTCACTTGGATCAGTTGACGGAATTTCTTGAAAGAAATCTCAGCCACTTCACAAGGAGATTTAGCTCGAACCCACGCAGTACGCTCTTGATCTTCTTCGAATAAGCCAAGCTCACCGATGAAATCACCTTGGTTAAGGTAAGAAAGGATCATTTCCTTACCTTCTTCATCTTTGATAAGAACTGCCACAGAACCTTTAACGATGTAGTACAAAGTTTCAGCCTTTTCACCAGCATGAATCAACGTACTTTTTGAAGGGTACTTATGAATATGACAGTGTGAAAGGAACCACTCTAATGTTGGATCGGTTTGAGGTTTACCTAGAACCATAATATCTCACTTCCTCTGCAGGGTATGCTTGCTGCTTTCCGTAGCTTAGCTAAGCCTAGATTGACTTGTAGGGTAAAAGCACAGGTTAATTGCTGCAAGCTTTCTTGTGTCTCGTGTAAGAATAGTATCCTTTTTCAGGTACTATTTCTTGATTTTAAACGTGACCAAGCTACGATTTTTTAAGCAAAAATGTGTAGATGATCACGGTATGAAAAGTAATCAATAGGGATGGCGGTTTGTTAACCTATTTTCCCGGTCTCGATAAGTTGCTGGAGGATGGGCCTTACAATCAGCTCCATGGCAAAGCTCATCTTGCCTCCGGGAACCACGAGCGTGTTATGGCGAGACATAAATGAGCCGTCAATCATCGCTAACAGATAAGGGAAGTCGACGTTTTTAATACCGCGTAAACGTATGACGACGAAGCTTTCGTCTAAGCTTGGGATCCCTTTGGCGTTAAGTGGGTTGGATGTGTCTACCGTAGGAACGCGCTGAAAGTTGATATGAGTGCGTGAAAATTGCGGGGTAATGTAGTTCAGATAGTCATCCATTGAACGAACAATTGAGTCCATGACCGCTTCACGTGAGTGGCCACGATCTCGAGTATCACGCACGAATTTTTGGATCCATTCAAGGTTAACGATGGGTACCATGCCGATCAGTAAATCAACGTGCTGAGAAACATTGATATCACCATCCACCACACCACCGTGTAGGCCTTCGTAAAACATCACATCGGAATTTTCAGGGATCTCCTGCCATGGTGTAAAGGTGCCCGGCATTTGATTGTAAGGTACGGCTTCATCGAAAGTGTGTAAGTAACTGCGGACTTTACCTGTCCCTTCGTTGCCGTATTTACGGAAGAACTCTTCTAAGGCACCAAAGTCGTTCGCTTGTGGGCCAAAGTAGCTGATGTGCTTACCTTGCTCGCGTGCCTTACGGATCTCGACATCCATCTCTGGACGAGTGAAGCGATGGAAACTATCTCCTTCAACCCAAGCGGCCTTCACATCCATCATATTGAACATTTTACGGAAGGCTTCTGAGGTGGTGGTGGTGCCGGCTCCAGATGAACCCGTCACCGCAATAATTGGATGTTTAGCGGACATGACAACCCTTGTCTTTGAGTAACTTACTTGTTAGTAATCGTTTGCACTATAACACGGCTGTTTTCTAAGCGCAGCCTAGATGCGTTTCGAGAGCTGAATATCAACGGTCTCATGCAGTTCAGAAAACACGATACTGGCTTCACCAGAGGCTAATTGATGTTTTACCTGATCAATCTTGTTTTGCAGTGAGATCTCAACATCTCCATAGTCGGTACCTTCACGCAGTACGAACTCTTTGATGAGGTTTTCCAGTGTCTCTGGTGCGATGTCTTGCCATGGGATGATCATAAATACTTCTCTCTTTTATGTTCATGGATACGTTGTTCTATGTGGTAATGATTGTGCTTAGTCTGTTTTGTTTCTATTTAATAAGGTTCAGTCATCATGCCGAATCTTGAATGCTTTGATAGTAGGCTGGCAATGCTTCTTCCAACCAAAATCTAGGTTTGAGTGTGCTACCGGTAATGAAGCCTACGTGTCCGCCTTGTTTAAATAGGCGATAATCTATGTTGTTAGGCAGAGTGAACTTTGGGATCACGTCATCGGTCATGAAAGGGTCGTCTTTGGCATGAATGATCTGAGTCGGCAGTTTAATCTTATTGAGCTTGGGCAGCGCTGAGCATTGCGCATAATAGTCTTGGGCACCCTTGAAGCCGTGCAAAGGGGCCGTAATTCGTTCGTCAAACTCATACAGTTTGTCGATATTGTGGATGGTTTCGGCGCTGATACCGAGTTCATCTTGCAGCAGGGCGACCTTTTTCAAGGCATTCGATTTGAGTGATTTAAGCAGGTAGTTCTTATAGATCTTGGAGAAGCCTTGCTCAATGCGGCTCGAACAACTTGCGAGATCAAAAGGTGCAGAGACGATAGTCGCGGCCGATAACAGTGGCTCATCGGCATACTCAGCCAGATAGTTGGCCAGCATGTTGCCGCCTAAAGAGATGCCAACCGCAACCTTTGGGTTATTAGGAAACTGCGCATGCAGGTGGGTTAGAAAAAAGCGCGCATCTTCGATTTCTCCGGAGTGATAAGCGCGAGCCAAACGGTTCGGCTTTTTACCGCAGCCTCGAAAGTGCATCATCACAGACAACCAACCATCTTTTGCAAACGCATTCATTAGCCCGTTGGCGTAAGGGCTGTTAAAGCTGCCTTCTAAGCCATGAAAAAGAACGAAGATAGGCTTGTTGCTGATCTTGCCACGGCTAGAGTGATTAATACTTGGAGTGTCACTTTCTGGCGATTCACTCCAAGCGACATCGAGAAAATCACCATCAGGCGTTTCTAGTGTTTGCCACTGAGGCTGAAACAGCGCCTGCTTTCTAATAAATCGTGGCAATAAGGTTTGTAAGTGCGGATTAGATAGACCAGCTGCTGCGGTAAATATTGTCATAAAAACAGTTCATGCTTCTTTTATGGGCTTTGGTAAAGTGTTGGGCTTTTAGCGGAACGCCCACATTTTCATTTGAGCTTGGTTGATTCTCGGTATAAGTGCAAGGGTTTGACTCTCATACACTAACCTTGTGACGGCAAAGGTATGTATGGAGCTAATAGCAATAAGAAACATGCTAGACGCTTTGGATATCAAAGGATGTTTATTAACGGCTGATGCCCTGCATTGTCAGGTTGAAACACTTAATAAAGTGGTTGATAAAGGCGGAGACTTCCTAGTACAAGTTAAACTGAATCAACTAAGCTTGTTAGCAGAGATTGATGCGCAATTCCAAGGCCATTGGGCTATGTCTGAAGATAAACAGGAATCGTACATCACGAAAGATAAAGGGCATGGTAGAAAAGAGGTTCGTCAGGTTTACGTGCTTCCTGCAGCCTTCAGCGAAGCACTCAGAGATAAGTGGTTTCTCGTAAAAAGCATTGTTGCAGTGATAAGAGATAGGAGTGTCAAAGAGAAAGGAAGTTATGAAACCTCGTACTATATTTGCACAGACCATTTATCTTTAGAGTTAGCCTCAAAGGCAACAAGAAAGCACTGGCATATTGAGAATCAGCAGCACTGGGCGTTGGACGTTATTTTCAAAGAAGACGAGCAGCGAATTTACGCCGGGGATTCGGCGTTGAATATGGCTTGTTGTCGTCGCTTATGTTCTTTATTTCAAAATCTTAGAGATTGCAGGAGCGACCAATGTATTACTCGTCACTTTGTTCGAGCCTGTTTCCACCATCTTGCTTGGTTCATTGTTCCTCAATGAGTCGTTAGAAGTGATTAACTTTGTTGGTATGTTGTTGATCGCCATTGGCTTGTCAGCCATCGATGGAAGATTGTGGCGCCGTATTAAATTGGCAAAGGCTTAAATTTTGACTACCGCATTGAGGTAAGAGAACAGACTTTTTTCTTATTCAGATTTCTATTTATATTTTTCATAAACAGTATCTTGCTGTATTTCTTACAAGATCTATAAGATCCTTTCCTTTGATTTATGTTGCATCTGAAACAAAATGGGGTATACTAAGCGCATTACTTTGTTGTAGGTGAAACATTATGACTAATAAAGTGTATCAATGGATGCTCTATTTAACACTTGGCACCAGTGCCTTGTTTGCTCTTTTCTTGGTGGCAAGTGACAACCTTGCGCCGTTCACAACTCAAGCTCAATTGCACATTCCAACCAGCCGTATTGCTGCAGAGGTGTCGGCGCCAGTTGTGGAGCTGGCTGTTAAGAATGGTCAGGATGTCAAAAAAGGGGACTTGTTGGTTCGCTTAGATCCAACGCGTTTTGAATTGGCGCTAATTCAGGCTCAAGCGGCTTTGGTTGAAGCAGAGCAAAGCTATGAAGCAAACAAGCAGCATTTGCATGGCGCAGAAGCGACGTTACGTCAGCGCCAACACGAAGCTGTGAATGCCGAGAGAAAGTTGAAGCGTAACCAGCAATTGATTTCGAGAAAGCTTGTTAGCCAAGAAACGTTAGATGATAGCCGAGCGGATACGATTGTAAGACAACAAGCCGTCGAAGCTGCGCAAGCCGAGATTGAACAGATAAAAGCCGAGCTCGCGAAAAGCAGCGACAACGGTGCCTTGGCTGGTGCTCGAACTCGCGTTGAGCTGGCGCAATTGGATTTGGACAAAGCGACAATCGTCGCGCCTGTTGATGGCGTAATCAGCAACCTCAACCTTAACTCAGGAACCTATGTTGGCGCTGGCAGCCCCGTTTTGTTTTTGGTTGACCGCCAGCATGCTTGGATTAACGCAGACTTCAATGAAAAAGGCAGTGCAAACCTGACCGCGGGAACAACCGTTCGTTTGGTGTTTGATGCGATGCCTGGTGAGGTGTTTGAGGGAAATATTCAAGGTCGTGAACTGGCTATCTACGATGCAAGCAGCGACAACAGCGGCTTAGCGAAAGTAGTGAACGATGATCGTTGGGTTCGAGATCAACAAAAGGTGCGTACACAAGTAACATTGCCGTCACTTGATCACTCATTGTTCTCAGGTTCTAAAGTGAGCGTTATGGTAGTTCCAGAAGGGACGTTTTGGGATGTGATCGGAAGTGCATGGATGGAAGTATTGGCTCGCATTCGTTACCTAGTTTAACTGTGTTTTTCAATCATCGACTAACTGACCATCCACTGACGAAATAACGATTCACGACCTAAGAGGCAGATTATGAATAACGAAGTTCGAGGCCCGATTAACTGGTCTGAAGTAGCTTGGATCAGCGCTATCGTGTCTTTGGGTATGTTGGCTCAACTTTGGCTACAGCTAGGTGTTGCGGCGTACCTCGCTCTTTATCCTGTGATGGCAGCGACCAAGGTTAACGACTACTCAGTGCGAGGTATGCTCAAAGCGTTTCTCCCTATCTTGGGTGTCGCTTGTGTGGCTCTATTTGTCGATCAGTTATTTGCCTCACACCCGGCAGTGGTTTGGGTGATCAGTTTATGGATATTTGATTTAGCAAGAAGGTGGGCCGACACGCCGGCAAAACTTGGGAAAATTTACATCCCATTGCTCAACTGGTTTTTGGTGATTGTGTTTGCACAACATGGCCCAATGCTGATGACTGACTGGGTTCGCGATATGGCCGTTAGCATGGTGACGACCATGGTTGTGGTGAGATTTGTGATGCTGTTCTTGAAGCCGCCCAAAGCGATGTCGCCGCCAATGCAAAGCGTACCAGTGACGTACCAACAGCGAGTGATATATGTGGTCATGCTCGGAGTTGGTTTAGCATTCTTGATGATGGTCGATTTGATCGCCGCGACGTTCTGTATGATGCCAGTGATCATTGCGGCAGCACAAAGTGAACGCATGAACTATCAAATGGTAGTGAAAAATTGTTTACAAGCTCATGTTGGTGGTTGCGCATTGGCGTTGGTCTTCGTCACCTTGTTAGCTGGGCAGCACTCCTATAATTGGGTGTATATCATTGGAGTCACAAGCTTGGTGACCATGATAGCGATTTGGATAAGCGGCAGTCGTGGCGGTGTGCGAGGTATGCATACTGAAGCGATGTTAGGAACTATGCTACCATTGCAACTCTATGTTTCAGCAACCGATCTTGGTTTGCAAGATACTTACTTTCGTGCAGAGTTAATGTCCATCGTGTTGGCATTATTAGTGGTCTGCCAAGGAATTATATATGGAAAATCAACCAGCATTACCCATCACCGGAATTGATGCTCTCGACAGCAATCCTATGTTCTTAATGGGTTTTGCTTACAAACAATTTCGAGCTCAAATCGCCGCTGAGATGGGCGCCACTTCGGGCATTTCTTTAGAGATGTTTGGTGCGCTTCGAGTGTTAGACAAGCATGGCAAAATCACTCAGCAAGAGTTAACCAATTACTTGCTTCGAAATCGCTCTGTGACCAAGCGTTTGGTTGATAACGCGATTAAGCTGAACCTGATCGAGGCCAGCAAGAGTGAAACGAACAAAAAGATAAAATTGCTCTCTTTAACAGAAGGTGGCAAGAAGCTTGCCGCATATTGTGAGCCTATGGTCGATAGCATCAGCGCGCAGTTTCAGAGCGCGTTGAGTGAAGACGAATCCAAGCAGCTACAGACCTTGTTGGCTAAGCTTGTAAAGACAGACCAATTCATCGACTAATGTGCGGTCGAGGTGTGGATCCAATAACCATCGAATAAAGAGTAAGTGACATGACATACAAAATATTAGCGATGCTAATGATTAAGTTGTTGTTTACGTTGCGTGGCAGTAAACCCACGTCTAAAATCCCCGCCTCTGATTTTGATGCCGAACGGTTCGCTGGTACATGGTATTCAGCTTGTTATATCCCGTATCCACTGCGATCAAAGCTCGGTTCTTTGTCGTTTAGCTTTCTATTTGAATCTGACGGTAATCTTAAGCTGACAACTCGAGGTTATAACGCGGAAAAGAAAGAGTGGAAGACCAAAGAACAAGCCGCAACATTCAAGGGTTCTCAAGTTTTCAGTTGAAGCGAATAGCCCTTAGCTGTTGTACGAGTGGCATGTTCTACCGATAGTATGTCACCGCTATGCCGTATACATCGATACCGATCAGACAAGCTTGGGTCTTGATTGAATAAAAGGGAAAGGAAATGGGCTAGGGTTGTGGGGCGGGTTCAGAAAATGCGTGATAGAGGTTTTCAGCTCCTAATAAGCGGCAATATTGCAGCGCCAGTGGTGAGTGTTGATTAGTGACAAGTGCTAACGAATTAATACAATCAACGAGGTCGGCTTGCTGTTGCTTCTCAAGCTGCAATTCGAACTGTAAGGCTTCGCGATATAGTGAGTCCGAGACGTGCGTTTTGAGGTGTTTACGCAGCTCGCGATAGTTATGAAGCAAATTCTCGGAGCGGGTTAAGCACTGCTGTACTTTGTGCCATTCTTGCTCGGCAAAAGACAATTGCTGCTCATCAAGCCATTTGAGCAGCAGCAGTAGGTTAACGTTGCCGTGATGCTGGTTTTGCAACGCTAAGCACGCGTCCTTTACACCGCGCACACTGTAGTACTGAAGGCTAAATTGCCATAGTTGTTCCAGTGTGAGTGATGTTGGGGCGTGCTCTAGGCTCATAAGCTATCCATATCCTGTTCCATCTGCTCAAGTTTTTCTTGAGTGGACATCCAATCCATTTCGACTTCTTCTAGCTGTGACTTACTGCTTGCCTGTAGCGCGAGTACTTTATTCAGTTTAGCCTTATTTTCAGCTTCATACAGTGAAGTATCAGATAATTCTTGCTCGGCTTCTTCCAGAGCTAGCGTTAATTTATCCATCTGCTTTTCAAATTGAGTGAGCTTTTTACGGATAGGGGCGGTCTGCTTACGAAATTCCGCTTCTTTACGTTTCTGCTCTTTTTTCGCAGCCGCACTGTTGGCACTGTCTTTAGCTGGTGCTAATGCTTGGGCTTCTTTGCGCTCAATTTTCTGTTGCTCGGTGAGCCACTTATAGTAATCGCTTAGATCACCATCAAACGGTGCCACTTGGCGGTCGTGAACCAGATATAAATCATCGGTGGTTGCACGAAGCAGATAACGGTCGTGCGATACGATAACCATCGCACCTTCAAACGTCTGTAATGCAAAAGTCAGCGCCTGACGCATGTCGAGATCCAAGTGGTTGGTTGGTTCATCGAGCAGCAACAGGTTTGGTTTTTGCCAGACCAGTAGCGCCAATACCAAGCGTGCCTTTTCTCCACCCGAGAACGGTGCCACTTTATCGAGTGCTTTCTCGCCTTGGAAGCCAAAGCTACCTAAGTAATCACGCAGCTGTTGCTCGGTGTGTTTAGGGGCGATCTGCATCATGTGCTGCAATGGTGTCTCTTCTGGGTGCAGGGTTTCTAATTGGTGCTGCGCAAAGTAACCAATCCTAACGCCTTGCGAATAGCTCAGCTCACCACCTTGCTGTTTCAGTTCGCCAGAAAGCAGTTTAATCAGCGTTGATTTACCCGCACCATTTCGACCAAGCAGACCAATACGACTGCCTGGCACTAGGTTCAAGCGAATCTTCTCTAGAATCAAGTTGTTATCGTAGCCTGCTGAGACTTCGTCCATCATCATGATTGGGTTGGGTAGTGCGTCTGGCTCTCTAAACTCAAAGCTGAATGGGTTATCAAACTGAGCGGGCAGCACTTGCTCCATTTTCTCTAATGCTTTAATACGACTCTGCGCTTGGCGTGCCTTTGAAGCTTTGTAACGGAAACGGTCAATGTAGCTCTGCATGTGAGACATCTGTTTCTGCTGCTTCTGGTACATCGCTTGTTGCAGGATCAGCTTTTGCGCTCGCTGGGTTTCGAACGATGAGTAGTTGCCGGTGTATTCGTTGAGCTGTTGGTTTTCAACGTGCACGATGCGGTTGACGATCGGGTCTAAGAAGTCTCTATCGTGCGAGATAAGCACCAGCGTACCCGGGTAGCTTTGTAACCAACGCTCTAGCCACATGACTGCGTCTAAATCTAAGTGGTTGGTTGGCTCATCGAGCAGCAGCAGATCACTGCGGCACAGCAGGGCTTGCGCTAAGTTCAAACGCATACGCCAACCACCTGAAAACTGAGTCAGGTTCCAGGTCATTTGCTCTTGGCTAAAGCCAAGACCGTCCAGTAACTCGGCAGCGCGTGCTTTGATGCTATAGCCACCAATAGTTTCAATCTTGCCGTGGATCTCCGCGACGAGCGTGCCGTTGTCGGCGTGTTCCGCTTTCGCAAGCTGATCTTCAAGGCCACGGTATTCACGGTCGCCATCGATCACGTATTCAATCGCCGTTCTTTCTAAGGCCGGTGTTTCTTGCGCCACCCAAGCCATCTCCCAATGGGCTGGCTTACTGAATGAGCCGGCATCGATAGACAGTTCGTCCTTGATTAAGGCGAACAGTGTCGATTTACCACAGCCGTTTTTACCAACCAAACCGATCTTGTCGCCCGGGTGGAAAATCGCAGATGCTTGGTCGAGAAGTGGCTTACCACCGCGTAGCAATTGAATATCAGAGAAAGTAATCATAGAAGTAGCATAGGAATTAGAGGTGAACGGACGCCTGCATAGTAGGCTGAAACCAGATAAAAGTCGATCACAATGCAATTTGCGTTATTATGCCAGTAACATACTAATAACTTTTACTTAAAATATTGTGGTATTGCCACCGTTTAGCTCTTAAAGGAATGTTTCAAAGGAATGAGTAATAGCCCCTCGACAGATAAAGTCGTGCCAAAGGTGTTGATCATCTACGCACACCCAGAGCCGCAAACCTCTATTGCTAATCAAATGATGATTAAGAAGATAGAGTCGCTCGGTCATGTCAAAATTCATGATCTCTACGCCATCTACCCAGATTTCTTTATCGATGTGCCTTATGAGCATGAATTGCTGCTGCAGTACGACGTGATTGTGTTTCAACACCCTCTGTTTATGTATTCCTGCCCTTCGCTATTGAAGGAGTGGTTTGATCGTGTGCTCGGTAAGGGGTTTGCGTTTGGTGAGCAAAGTGCACTCAAAGGCAAGCACTGGCGCAGCGTGATCACGACCGGTGGCAAAGAAGAGGCGTTTGGTGCCGCAGGCTATAATAAATATCCATTACAAGAGATCTTGCAACCCTTCGAGCTGACCGCTGCGTTGTGTCAGATGAACTGGATATCACCCTTGGTTCTGCACTGGGCCCGCAACGTGCCGGAGATGACGCGCAACCAGCATGCTGAGGCCTATCGAAATTGGTTACGAGACCCGCTACAAGAGATAGGAGCGACCGATGGCTCTGACGAATGATTTTTTGCAAAGTGGCGTAATATTTTTAGCGGCTGCGGTGGTTGCTGTGCCTATCGCGCAGCGCGCCGGATTGGGTTCGGTTCTCGGATACTTATTAGCCGGAGTTGCGATTGGCCCATGGGGGCTGGGTTTAATCAGTGATGTCGAAGCCATTTTGCACTTCTCTGAGTTTGGTGTGGTGCTGCTACTGTTTCTGATTGGTTTAGAGCTTAACCCTAAAACGCTATGGCAGATGAGAGCGCCTATTCTCGGGTTGGGTGGCGCGCAAGTGCTGATCACCACCTTGATCATCACCGCCATAGCCAGCCTGTTTGGATTAAGCTGGCAAACCAGCCTCGTGATTGGCATGGGGTTGGCGTTGTCTTCCACCGCGATTGCACTGCGCGTGATAGAGGAGCGCGAACTCGGGGGGAAAGAAGCGGGGCAATCAGGCTTTGCGGTGTTACTTTTTCAAGATATAGCGGTCATTCCAATGCTGGCTATGTTGCCTCTGCTGGCTGGTAATACTGGTGGTAGCTGGGCAGACATGATGTGGATGCTAGGCGGCGTGATTGGTTTGCTGATCGGTGGTCACTTTTTATTGAGACCTCTATTTCGTTACGTCGTCATGAGTGGCGTACGAGAGCTGTTTACTGTCGCCGCCTTGTTACTGGTGATTGGTATTGCTGTGGTCATGCAGCAGATTGGCTTGTCGATGGCATTGGGTACTTTCTTAGCCGGTGTGCTTTTAGCTGAAAGTGAATATCGACACGAGTTGGAAATTGCCATTGAGCCATTTAAAGGGTTATTACTTGGTCTGTTCTTTATCTCGGTCGGCATGGCGGTGAACTTAGGCTTACTCGCTGAAAGCCCATTCGCGATATTGATGACGGTATTGGCACTTGTGGTTTTGAAAGGTTTCATCCTGTATACCCTTGCTCGAATCTTTGGAACACAGGAAAAAGCACGTAGCCGTATGGCGATGATTCTTAGCCAAGGGGGGGAATTTGCTTTTGTTATTTTCACTGCGGCGAGTGCCCAAGGCATCTTAAGTGGTGACCAAGTGTCGTTCTTGCTGGTGGTGGTGAGCCTTTCGATGGTGACTACGCCATTGATGCTTAAGTTGCAAGACCGATATTTTGCCCGTCAGCTGAACCAGATAAGTGAAAGTGCAATGTCTTCGGATGTGGTCGATCGCAGCCCTCGCGTGATCATTGCGGGTTTTGGTCGTTTCGGCCAGATCATTGGCCGCTTAATGTATGCCAATAAGATCCGTATCACCGTGCTTGAAAGCGATGCTAGCCAGATACATATTCTAAGAAAGTTTGGCTATAAGGTCTTTTACGGGGACTCGACTCATCTAGAGCTGTTACGTGCCGCTGGTGCCGATAAGGCTGAGGCGATCGTGTTGTGTACCGACTCCCCAGACGAAATCATGAAAACCGTCGATTTATGTAAGCAACACTTCCCTCGCTTAAAGATCTTAGCGCGCGCTCGAAGTCGTGTTGAGGCGTATCAACTGATTAACCACGGTGTGAGCAACTATTCTCGAGAGACCTTCTTAGGGGCGTTGGATTTAGGTCGTCAAACCTTAACCGAACTGGGTATGCACCCATATAAGGCAAAGCGAGCAGAAGCGCATTTTAGGAAGTTGGATAACGGGATGTTGAAAGAGTTGCTTCCTCAGCACAATGAAGATGCGGAATTGGCTCAAAGAGCAAAAGAAGCCCGCAAAGAGCTCGAAGAGATTTTTGGCCGAGAGATGGAAAACGATCACCAATCGCGAAACTATTGGCAATAGCCCGTGCACCATAACGATGAATCCAGAGTTGTAAAGGATAGAAAAGTGAAACAGAAAAAACGCTTTATCGCAGGGGCAAACTGCCCAAGTTGCAGTACTCAAGACACCCTCCGTTGGTGGGTCGAGAATAATATCGAGCTTGTAGAATGTGTCGATTGCGATTTCTCAGAGCAGCGTAAACCGAAAACTGTAGAGAAATCTGAACATGCGAATCAAGAAATGATCGGTATTTTTAAGCCTGAATGATTGAGTTTCTTTAATTGATCCCCATAATATCCGGGTACAGAATTTTTCCTAAGCTCAACTGTTCGAGCTTAGTCCAAACCTCCTTGGAGCTCTCATGAAAATTGAAAAGAACGTAGTAGTTAGTGTTGCATATCAAGTGAAACTTGAAGATGGCGTAGTCGTTGACCAGTCAACGACAGAAGCTCCACTAGATTACCTTCACGGTCACAACAACCTAATTACAGGTCTTGAAAAAGAGCTTGAAGGCAAAGTCGCTGGTGACAAGTTCTCTGCAACAGTTACTGCAGAAGATGCTTACGGCGAGCACAACGACGCACTTGTGCAACGTGTTCCTGCTGACGTATTCCAAGGTGTTGAGCAAATTGAAGTGGGCATGCGCTTCCTAGCGGATACTGACCAAGGTCCAATCCCAGTAGAAGTAACGGAAGTCGATGGCGACGAAGTTGTTGTTGATGGTAACCACATGCTGGCTGGCCAAACTCTAACGTTTGACGTTGAAGTCGTAGCGGTTCGTGAAGCGACTGAAGAAGAAGTGCAACACGGTCATGTACACCAAGAAGGTGGCTGTGGTGGTCACGATCATGATCATGAAGGCGGCTGTTGTGGCGGTGAAGGTCACGGCGAAGAGAAAAAAGACGGCTGCTGCGGCGGCGGTAGCTGTGGTTCTCACTAATACCGAATGTATGGTATAGTTTAAGAATATTGAAAGCCTCCCTTGCGGAGGCTTTTTTCGTATTAGGCAGGTGTTTTTTGATCGGACTTTTACTCGACCGAGCTAAATATTTACTCATTCGGGTTAAGTCTTCGCAAAAGTTTGGTTTGTGTTTTCAGACATCAAACGATGGATGTGGTATTGATAACACTCTATGTTAAGACGATGTCAGTGGGGAGTTCGCATGTCGCAGCCTTTTTCAATTGCCATTCATGGTGGCGCAGGGACCATCTTGCGAGCGCAAATGAGCGATGAATTAAAAATGGGCATTACCGAGGCTTTGGAAAAGTCGGTGTTAGCGGGTTACCAAGTTCTGCAGGCGGGGGGCGATGCTCTGGACGCGGTGGTGGCGTCAGTCAAGGTGATGGAAGACAGTCCCCATTTTAATGCAGGTAAAGGCTCGGTTCTGACTCATGATGAGTTTGTGGAGATGGATGCTTCTGTGATGCACGGTCGTGATATGGATGCAGGGGCGATCGCTGGGATTCGTCATATCAAAAATCCTATTGAGCTTGCACGAGATGTGATGCTGAAAAGCGAGCATGTACTATTGATAGGCGATGGTGCTGAGAAGTTTGCCTTCGAGCATGAATACCCCTTTACCGAGCAAGATTACTTTTTTACGGAGCGCCGCTATGACCAACTTCAGTCGATGAAAGAGAAAGGTATCTTTGCGTTGTCTGAAGCGAAATATGATGAACAGCAAGCCCCAAAATATCCTGACGATAAAAAGTACGGCACGGTTGGCGCGGTGGCATTAGATCAAGCGGGTAACTTAGCGGCCGCAACCAGTACCGGCGGCGTAACCAACAAGAAATACGGCCGTGTGGGGGACTCACCGATCATTGGCGCCGGAACCATGGCTGAAAATGGCAACGTGGCGGTTTCGACAACGGGTATGGGCGAGTTCTTCCTACGTAAAATGGTCGCTGGTGATGTCGCAGCGCGAATGCGTTATTTGAAAGAAGATGTTCATACCGCTTGCGAAGCTATCATCCAAGGTGAACTGAAAGCCATGGGCGGCGAAGGCGGACTTATTGCTATGGATGGTCAAGGCGATATTCATTTCGCGATGAATAGCTCTGGAATGTACCGTGCAAGCGTTGATACGGAAGGGCAAGTAGAAGTGAAGATCTATGCTGATGATTAGAGCCTGTAATGTAAATTGTGTATCGGCTTAATTGACTTTAGCTTATTCACTCAGATGAAATATACAAAAGGGCGACAGATAACTATCGGTTGCCCTTTTGGTTTTCTATGTCCCATCCTGAAATGTGTTTACACATTGAGGACGAGAAACTAACGATATGCATCGCTAGAATCCATTCGTTATTTTGAGCCGCACTTAATAGTGTGGAGGTGGCGTCTCTTCTGATGCGTCAGCTAGGTTAGAGCCGTCTATATTTTTTACTTTACCCACCACGAACTTCATCTGATCTTGCATTCTCGTAATCAATATCTGTTGTTGGCTAAGCGCTTCGTTGAGTTCTTCAATGGTTTGTTCTTGGAAAGCCAACTGACATTCTAGGTCATTCACACGGCTTTCTAGTTGTTCAATTCGCTTTTCTGTCATCGTTCTAATCCACATTCCAAGCTTGGGCGATGCCCGCAGAGGTGCCCGATATCACACGGTTGTTATCATCAAAGGCTGCATCATACACTACCGCACGGGGAGGGCGAGCATCTTTTAATGGCTCAGCATCGTGACGAGAAACTCGTTTTCCATCTTGAGTATTCCACACACTCACTTGGCTTGATGGCGTACCCGTCACCAGCATACTGCCGTCGTCAGAAAAACGAGCGCTGGAGAATATCAGCTGTCGCGACCAGCTTTGTAGCTCGGCTTGAGGCTGTCCCGTTTTGAGATCCCAAATTACGGCTTGATTGCCGCCATCAGAAGTGAAAGCCAGCTCACCATCGCGTTGCAGGGCTACACGTACTACTCTTTGTTGATGTTCAAAAGTGTGCACGACTAACCCTGATTCGGTATCCCAAAGGTAGGCTTTGTAGTCGTTACCGCCTGATAACGCATATCGACCATTGGAAGAGAGGGACACTGAATTCACTTTTTCTCGGTGAGCGAGGAACTCTAAACGGCGTCCGGTGACTAAGTCCACATAGATGGCTTTGCCATTTGATAGACCGAGCAGTACTTTTTCGCCATTGCTAGAGATATCGACATCGCGAATCAAACCATCGGAAATCGACCAAAGTCCTTGTGCTTGGCTCCAAGATAAGTCCCAAACGGCGAAGTTCATCTGGCTGGCGGTAATGGCGAAACGGCCATTGTCCGATATGCGAATCCGTGAAACTTGGCTGGCAGACTGATCTTGAGGGCCGAGTTGAGCCAATTCCTTGTTTTGATCTAAGTCCCAAAGGAGTAAGTGCTTTTGTTGGGAATAGAGCAGGGCGAAGCGTCCATCTCGGCTCAGGGCAAAGCTGGTGGCACCATCGGGTTCAATATCCCAGCGTTGTGCGTCATCTTGGAAGAAAAAGCACCCATTTAACAGGGTGATGACAATTGCCCATAGCAATGAGTGGAAAAATATACGCATCACATCTAATAATCCAGTTTGTGTCGAAAGACATAAGACGAGTATATTGTTATAACTAACGTATTCACACCAATCTAATCATTAGATTTGTGCACAATAACCAATGGCTTGGCCATTAATTGGAGAATTCAATGAAATCAGTTTTAAAAGTATCACTGCTTGCCGCAACGGTTATGCTAGCAGTTGGTTGTCAGAAAGAAGAACCAAAGGCAGAAGCTCCACAAGTAGAAGAAGTTAAAGTCGAAGCAGTAAACTTTAAAACAGAAGACGACAAAGCGGCATACGCAATCGGTGTATCTTTCGCTAACTACCTGAGCACAAGTATTGATAAACCAAGTGAAATTGGTATTAACCTAGACAAAGATATGGTTCTTCAAGGTATTGAAGACGTATTCGCAGAAAAAACCGCGCTTAACGAAGAAGAAACTCGCGCTGCTCTTGAATCGCTAGACAAGCGTGTTGCTGAAAATATGCAAGCTCAAGCGGCAGAAAAGTCGGCTGAGACTAAGCAAGCGGGTGATGACTTCCGCGCTGAGTTCGCGAAAACAGAAGGCGTAGAGCAAACGGATTCGGGGCTACTTTACCAAGTGATGACGGCGGGTGAAGGCGCTTCTCCAAAAGAGACAGATACGGTTCAAGTTCACTACAAAGGCACACTAACAGACGGTACTCAGTTCGACAGCTCTTACGATCGTGGAGAGCCTGCAACATTCCCACTAAACCGTGTGATTCCAGGCTGGACGGAAGGCGTACAACTGATGCAAGTGGGTTCTAAGTACAAGTTCGTAATCCCGCCAGAGCTAGCATACGGTGAGCAAGACACACCGACTATTCCTGCTAACTCAACGCTAGTATTCGAAGTTGAATTACTAAACATCGATAACGCTGAAGCGGCTCTTGCACAGTAATATCGATTAACAGCTTCGTACTAAAATACCTGGATTGAATAAAAAGCCTAACCTTTGAGTTAGGCTTTTTTATGATTTGAAGGTGAGTATTTGATTTTTAAACTTGTTCTAAATCACTAGTTGCAATGTTAGCTAGGTGTGCAATTAAAATTTTCTGATAAACTTACATAAATTTGTTGATTTTTCACACGAAGGTAAGGAATAAGTGACTACTACAGAAACAGTCAATGCAGATGTGTTACTTGAAATGGAATCAGTCCACGTTATGCCATTCAGTGAACACGATAAAATTATTTTAAGATCGTATGAAGCGGTGGTAGATGGCATTGCAAGCCTGATTGGGCCGTTTTGTGAAATCGTATTGCACTCGTTAGAAGACCTAAATACCTCGGCGATTAAAATTGCTAATGGTGAGAACACCGGTCGTCAGGTTGGCTCTCCTATCACCGACCTTGCACTGAAGATGCTCAAAGACATCGAAGGTTCTAAGCGCAATTTCTCACGTTCATATTTCACGCGAGCGAAAGGTGGCGTGTTAATGAAATCGATCACTGTGGCTATCCGCAATGGTGATGACAGAGTGATCGGCCTGCTGTGTATTAACGTCAACCTAGATGCGCCATTCTCACAAGTGCTGCAATCTTTCATGCCTACCCAAGATGCGGACGAAGCGGCTTCATCGGTTAACTTTGCCAGCGATGTTGAAGAGCTTGTTGACCAAACGGTTGAGCGCACCATTGAAGAAATCAATGCAGACAAGTCAGTATCAAACAATACCAAGAACCGTCAAATTGTGATGGAGCTTTACGATAAAGGTATTTTCGATATCAAAGATGCAATTAACCGTGTTGCTGAGCGACTGAACATCTCTAAGCACACCGTGTATTTGTATATCCGCCAACGTAAAACAGAGGATGGCGAGGCTTGCTAAGCTATACACTCATAGTCAATGGGCCTGTTTATGGCTCACAATCAGCGAGAAGTGCCTATTTGTTTGCTGAGGCTCTGATCAAACAGGGCCATAAACTTCATAGTGTATTTTTCTATCAAGACGGCGTCAGTAATGGCTCAGATCTTACCGTGCCCGCTAACGATGAATTTGACTTGGCCTCTGCTTGGCAAAAGCTGGCGGATGAGCAAGGTATTAGCCTTGAAACGTGCGTGGCTGCCGCGTTAAGACGTGGAGTGATTAGCTCTGAAGAAGCAAGGCAACATCAACTAAGCGCCTCTAACCTAGCGGCTGGTTTCACCCAAGCTGGGTTAGGTAGCCTATCGGAAGCCCTCTTAACGCAAGATAGGGTGGTGCAATTTTGAGAAAATTAGCCTTCATATTTAATAGTTTTCCTCACACCACCGCAGCTGGCAGAGAAGGACTAGACGCCCTGCTAGCGGCCTCTGCCTATAGCGAAGATATCGCTGTGTTCTTCATTGGTAATGGCGTAACGCAACTCCTAGAAGCGCAGCAGCCCGACAAAGTGCTATCACGAGACTACATCACTGCATTTAAGCTGATGGAACTGTACGATATTGAGCAGGTATACGCGTGTCAGCATAGCCTGAATCAATTTGGCCTTTCGCAAGATAACCTGCTGATCGATGTGACCACCATAGAGGTTGATGAGCTAGCCCTGAAGTTAGCCGAGAGCCATCAGATACTGACCTTCTAGGAAATGATATGCTTCACATTGTAAAGACTGCCGACAAACTCAAACTCGCACTCGCTTACTCACAGCCAGAAGATGATTTCCTTTTGGTTGAAGATTCCGTGTATGTTTGCCTTCCAAATCATCAATTATTTGCTCAAATTTCATCGGTCGGACGCGTATCGGTACTGAAACCTGATCTGGAGAGCCGAGGTTTACAACAGCTCGTTTCAAGTTCGCTGACTCAGGTAGACTATGAAGGGTTTGTGAAATTAACGATTTTAAACGATAAATCAGTGACTTGGTAGTTGGCTTTTATCGCAACAACCAGACTTAGACCATCCTGAGCTCTGGATGGCTAAAAAAAATCTGTATATTTCTTGACACACATCCCACTGCTGAATAGAATTTTGCGTCCCTAATTACGACTTGTAACTAGGGATAGATTTTTCACAAAGCTTACTTTCAAGTAAATTTCAGGAGCTAGTTAATGGCAACTATTAACCAGTTGGTTCGCAAGCCTCGTGTAAAGCAAGTTGTTAAAAGCAACGTGCCTGCACTAGAAGCGTGCCCACAAAAACGTGGTGTATGTACTCGTGTTTACACTACTACACCTAAAAAACCTAACTCGGCACTACGTAAAGTATGTCGTGTACGTCTAACCAACGGTTTCGAAGTAACTTCGTACATCGGTGGTGAAGGTCACAACCTTCAAGAGCACAGTGTTGTACTAATCCGTGGCGGTCGTGTAAAAGACCTTCCGGGTGTACGTTACCACACTGTTCGCGGCGCGCTTGACTGTGCTGGCGTTAACGACCGTAAACAAGGTCGTTCTAAGTACGGTGTGAAACGTCCTAAGTCTTAATGCATTTTCTTTTTTAAAAGAAAGCGTTAAGTAAGGCCAAACACTATTTTATTTATTATTCTGAAAAGTTTTGGAAAAAACCTGAAGAAGACAACGGAGAATATCCATGCCACGTCGTCGCGTAATAGGTCAGCGTAAGATCCTTCCAGATCCTAAGTTCAAATCTGAATTGCTGGCAAAATTCGTTAACATCCTTATGGTTGACGGAAAGAAATCTACTGCAGAGAAAATTGTTTACACTGCACTAGATTCAATGGCTGAGAAGTCTGGTAAAGACCACTTAGCTGTATTTGAAGAAGCTCTTGAAAATGTTCGTCCAGCGGTAGAAGTTAAATCTCGCCGTGTGGGTGGTTCAACTTACCAAGTACCTGTAGAAGTTCGTCCGGTTCGCCGTAACGCTCTTGCTATGCGTTGGGTAGTTGAAGCTGCGCGTAAGCGTGGTGAAAAATCTATGGCTCAACGCCTAGCTGCTGAAATGCTAGATGCGTCTGAGAACAAAGGTACTGCGGTTAAGAAACGTGAAGACGTTCACCGCATGGCTGACGCAAACAAAGCGTTCGCACATTACCGCTGGTAATACCTTTCAGTGCTGCAAGGATCCTTGCAGCACTTCTTTAGTTCCTATGCTTATGCTAGGAACTATTGCTATTTCTAGGGCAAGCAATTTTTAGCGAAGCGTCGCTGTCCATGCATCATCTAGACATAGCAATAGTCCCTAAGTCTCTAATAAGAGGATTCAACCGTGGCTCGTAAAACTCCTATTGAGCAATACCGTAATATTGGTATCGTTGCTCACGTAGATGCAGGTAAAACAACCACAAGTGAACGTATTCTGTTCTATACTGGCCTTTCTCACAAAATCGGCGAAGTTCACGATGGTGCAGCCACCATGGACTGGATGGAGCAAGAGCAAGAGCGCGGTATTACGATCACTTCAGCAGCAACCACTACGTTTTGGCGTGGTATGGAAGCTCAGTTCCCGGATCACCGTATCAATATCATCGACACTCCTGGACACGTAGACTTTACTATCGAAGTAGAACGTTCTTTGCGTGTACTTGATGGTGCTGTTGTTGTGTTCTGTGGCTCATCGGGTGTTGAACCTCAGTCAGAGACAGTATGGCGTCAAGCAGATAAGTACCAAGTTCCACGTATGGTTTTCGTTAATAAAATGGACCGTACCGGCGCAGACTTTTTGCGCGTCGTTGAACAGATCAAGGATCGCCTAGGCGCAACTCCTGTTCCAATTCAACTGAACATTGGTGCTGAAGAAAACTTCCAAGGCGTTGTCGACCTTATCAAGATGAAGGCAATTAACTGGAACGAAGCTGACCAAGGCATGACTTTCACGTACGAAGATATTCCGGCAGACATGCAAGAAATGGCTGAAGAATATCGTACAGAACTTGTTGAAGCAGCTGCAGAAGCCAATGAAGAGCTGATGGATAAGTACCTTGAAGAAGGTGAACTAACAGAAGCTGAAATCAAACAAGGTCTTCGTACTCGTACCCTTAATAATGAAATCGTACTGGCGACTTGTGGTAGTGCATTCAAAAACAAAGGTGTACAAGCTGTTCTAGATGCAGTGGTAGATTTCCTTCCTTCTCCAGTCGATGTACCTGCAATTAAGGGCATCGATGAAGACGAGAACGAAGCAGAGCGTCACGCAGACGACAAAGAACCGTTCTCAGCGTTAGCATTCAAGATTGCAACAGACCCATTCGTTGGTACTTTAACTTTCATCCGTGTTTACTCCGGTGTGGTTGAAAGCGGTAAAACAGCTTACAACTCAGTGAAGAAACAACGTGAACGCCTAGGTCGCATTGTTCAAATGCACTCAAACAAGCGTGAAGAAGTAAAAGAAGTACGAGCAGGTGACATCGCAGCCATCATTGGCCTTAAAGATGTGACTACTGGTGAAACCCTTTGTGACCAGAACCATAAGATTGTTCTTGAGCGCATGGAGTTCCCAGACCCAGTTATTCAGATCGTTGTAGAGCCAAGCTCTCAAGCTGATCAAGACAAAATGACTATCGCTCTAGGAAAACTAGCAGCGGAAGACCCATCATTCCGCGTTGATATGGATGCGGAAACAGGCCAGACACTGATTTCTGGTATGGGTGAACTACACTTAGATATCATCGTTGACCGTATGAAGCGTGAGTTTAGCGTGAACTGCAACGTTGGTAACCCGCAAGTGGCTTACCGTGAGACTATTCGTGGTACAGCGAAAGCGGAAGGTAAATTTATCCGTGAACATGGTGGTAAAGGTCAGTACGGTCATGTATGGCTGAAACTGGAACCATCAGAAGTTGGCGAAGGCTTTGTCTTTGTGGATGAAATTGCCAATGGTATCGTACCGAAAGAGTTTATCGCTTCAGTTGCTAAAGGCGTTGAAGAGCAGATGAACAATGGTGTGCTTGCTGGCTATCCAGTTCTGGATATCAAAGCTACACTATATGATGGTTCTTACCATGAAACAGATTCAAGTGAGATGGCGTTTACAATCGCTGCCTCTATGGCTTTCAGAGCGGGTGCACTTGAAGCGCAACCAGTTCTGCTTGAGCCTATGATGAAAGTTGAAGTGACTACTCCAGAAGACTGGATGGGTGACGTTGTTGGCGATATTAACCGTCGTCGCGGCATCATCGAAGGTATGGACGAGGGGACAGCTGGCCTGAAGATAATTCGTGCACAAGTTCCGTTGTCTGTCATGTTCGGTTACTCAACTGATTTACGTTCTGCGACACAAGGTCGTGCTTCTTACTCTATGGAGTTTAGTGAGTACGCTGAAGTGCCTAACAATGTTGCAAAAGCAATCATTGCAGAGCGTGGTTAAACAAAAGGAACGCATTTTTTTCATTTTTTGAAAGATCTAATGCGTCCAAATATTGCGCTAACGAGAGTTGGCGCATAAAATAGCAATTTCTGGCGCGTCTCGCTCAATAATGAACGTGGCGAATCATAACTAGGAAGGAACACGATTGTGTCTAAAGAAAAATTTGAACGTACGAAACCGCACGTAAACGTTGGTACTATCGGCCACGTTGACCACGGTAAAACA